>NZ_JBHINK010000057.1:0-1189 GCF_042194905.1 Bartonella sp. CL63NXGY | reverse complement strand
AACAAGCATTATTTATTCAATGATCTTAGAGACGATACCGGCACCAACAGTACGACCACCTTCACGAATAGCAAAACGAAGTTTCTCTTCCATCGCTATCGGAACGATCAACGAAACATCCATCGCAACATTGTCACCTGGCATAACCATTTCCGTTCCTTCTGGAAGTGTAACAATACCTGTAACATCCGTCGTACGGAAGTAAAACTGAGGACGATAATTCGTGAAAAATGGTGTATGACGTCCACCTTCATCTTTTGTCAAAATGTAAGCTTCTGCTTTAAAACGCGTATGAGGTGTAACAGATCCTGGCTTTGCCAATACTTGACCACGCTCAATCCCTTCACGATCAACACCACGTAGAAGAGCTCCTATATTATCACCCGCTTGACCTTGATCTAAAAGCTTGCGGAACATTTCAACACCTGTAACCGTCGTCTTAGATGTTGGACGAATACCGATAATCTCGATTTCCTCTCCAACTTTAATAACACCACGCTCAACACGACCCGTAACAACGGTTCCACGACCCGAAATCGAAAATACATCTTCTATCGGCATCAAAAATGGTTGATCAACAGGACGTTCAGGGGTTGGAATATAATTATCAACTTCACTCATTAAAAGACGAACAGCATCTTCACCAATGCTTTTATCCTTATCTTCAAGAGCTGCCAACGCAGAACCCTTAACAATTGGTATATCATCACCTGGGAAATCATACTTGGATAAAAGTTCCCGAACCTCAAGCTCTACAAGCTCCAAAAGTTCTGCATCATCAACCTGATCAACTTTATTAAGAAAAACAACAATTGCTGGAACACCAACCTGACGCGCAAGCAAAATATGCTCACGTGTCTGAGGCATTGGACCATCAGCTGCTGAAACAACCAAAATAGCACCATCCATCTGTGCTGCCCCTGTGATCATGTTTTTCACATAATCAGCGTGTCCCGGACAATCAACGTGCGCATAGTGACGATTTTCCGTTTCATACTCAACGTGTGCTGTAGAAATAGTAATTCCACGTGCGCGCTCCTCTGGCGCAGCATCAATTTGGTCATAGGCTTTAAATTCACCAAAATATTTCGTAATCGCTGCTGTCAACGAGGTCTTCCCATGATCAACGTGACCAATCGTACCAATATTAACATGCGGTTTTGTTCGTTCAAACTTGCTCTTCGCCATT
>NZ_JBHINK010000006.1:100663-109313 GCF_042194905.1 Bartonella sp. CL63NXGY | reverse complement strand
TTTATTTTTTTTTAAATAAAATAACCCAAACATTTCCAATAAAATATTGTAACAAAAAATCCTATTTCAAGACATTAATTGGAAAAATCTGCCTTCATAAAAATAAAACATGAAAACAAAAGGAGTTCAAAGAGAGCATGGCGCCTTTAAAGTAAAATATAGCACCCCATTGCAATGCATGAAAATAGGAAGTTGCCTAAGAATGAGTTAATCTCAATAACGCTTGTTTTATGCTACTTTAATAAGGAAATTTTTCTGCACAGGTACGATTTATAAAGACATTGCTGTATAAAGAGAATCGCATGATCTGTAATTTGTAAAAAGAATCAAATTCCTGTAGAAGCATGCTAAGCTATCTATCTAGCTTTCTTTATTTAATATAGAAAAGTACTCTTATAAATCTATGTGGGATAACGAACAACAAAAAAACGATCCTGGACAGGACCCTGCTCTTGTCGTCAAACGCTTGCGGCCTGCGCGCCGACAGGTCTCTGCTCGTTGGCTTACGGGAACCATTCTGACAGGAATCACTTCCTGCATTCTTATGGGGATTGCACTTTTTACGGCTCTTGATGAACAACAGCGATTGGTAACACCGCCACAATGGTTTACGCAGGAAAACCTATCAGAATCACAAGACCCTGAGGCCAATGGGTATAAAGGTGATCGTATTTCTCCCACCCATGCACGGCAAAGCTTTGACAGAAAACGTCAATTTGAACTATCGATTCTACAAAAAAAAGGCGATGAAAAAGTCATTCAAACACAACATTTTGAATGGATTCGTATGGCTTTAGCCGAAAATCGCCCCCAGAAATATAGCTATCCAAAATTTGATTCTTTAAGCATTCTTGCCAGTGATTCGCAAAGTCAAAATATTGCACCACAAGAAGATTCTGGGCAGATTTACGGTGCAAAAATCGAAACAAAACTCACCTTACGCAGCTATGATTTTAAGGTAAATCAATTCGATTTTGATGACAGCGACACATTGACAGATGAAGAGGCACAACAAGAAGTGCAAAAAGCTGGATTTACTTTAGAAAAGAGCACCGAACTTCTTTCAGTTCTCACATTGATTGATCCTTTAAAGTTAGAAGATGCATCCTCCCCTTCCCAAGGCACAGAATCCCCTGAAGTTCGAATCGTTCAAGAAAATGTAACCGTTTCTCCTCAAAGCCACCGTATCGATCTGACGAAAAACTATGTTGAAGATATTATTCCTATTCGTAAAAAACAAACGATAGCCGATGCTTTCAAAAAAACCAGTTATACAAAAAAGCAAATTGACCAAGTTGTAAAAACGCTAGAAAAAATAAGCCTTTCCGATACTCTTAAAGAGGGAAGCCTTTTACGCATTGGTATCGTGACACAAGCTGGTGAAAAAGACCATCTCGTACGCGCAAGTATCTATCAAGGGATGCATCATGTTCTCACCATTGCCCTGAATGATAAAGGCCAATTCATTGAAAGCACAGAGCCTAAAATGTCTAAAGCGCTTAAAACGGCTTTTCAAAATGGTATTCCGCATTCTTACATCAATAGCGCGCAATTACCAACGGCTTATGATGCACTCTATAGTGCTTTGCTAAGCCATAATATATCACAATCTCTCTCTCATCGTCTTATTCGTCTGCTGGCCACCAATATTGACATGAAAAGTCCGATAACACCCAATGATCAGATCGAAATATTTTATGCCGTACCACAAAGCGATAAAGAAAACAAAAACGGCAAAAAGAACTTGAAAGCAAAGGAAGCATCCAAAAACACTGATCCAGAAATTCGTTATATTAGCGCAACTTTTGGAAATACAACTTATAAATATTACCGTTATCAATTAAAAGATGGAAGCGTTGATTATTATGATTCTGAAGGGAAGAGTTCAAAGCCTTTCTTGCTGCGCAAACCCACACCAAATGGGATTTTTGGCTCCCCCTTTGGTCCACGCAAACATCCTATTTTAGGCTATATTCGCATGCATACGGGTGTTGACTGGGTTGCTCCTAAAGGATCGCCCATTATTGCTGTAGGAGATGGTATTGTCACAAAAGTAGGCGTAACAGGCGGCTATGGAAATCACACGGAAATTCAACATGCCAATGGATATGTCAGCAGTTATTCACACCAAAGTCGTTATGCACCAGACATCAAACCAGGCGTGAAAGTACGACAAGGACAAATTATTGGATATGTTGGATCAACAGGAATGGCAACCGGTCCCCATTGTCATTTTGAAATCATTGTCAATGGCGTCAAAGTTGATCCCATGCGCATTCGTATACCGGATAGCAAAGCCTTAACCAATCAAGACCTACAAACATTCCTACAAGAAAAAAACAATATTGATTCTTTGATCAACAGCCCGATAGCACCCTCCGAAGAGACTTAAAGCATGAAAGCATCTGCATTTTCACGACTCAAAACATCTAAAAATATGCTTTAGCGCTTACTTTTCTCAAAGAGATTTCCGCACTTTAAATATCTATTAAAGGATACGTCGAAATATGCCACCACCCAAGGTCGCATCACAATGATTAAAAATAAAACGCCCTCCCCTTTTCAGGTTTACGCACAATAGGTTTGCAGATTTACGCACAATAGAAAAGTGAAAAATATGAACCCCCAAAAGGCTAACTCTTCTTGTTTATTTTATCAAAACGATAAAAATCCCTTTGTTTTCCATGCAATAAAGTTTTAAATCAAAGGTGAGTTTTTCTAAAGAATGAAGATTCTAAAATCCATATCATTCTATAAACAACCCGACTTCTTGTTGAATAGATTTCACTTGTTGAATGTATGCTGTTCATAGCCCTAAAGGACGGTGTTTCATGAACTTTATGAGCAAGTTTTACCTAAGAGAATATTCCTTACACACTTTTACAAAAAAAACCCCATATTTAAAGTTTTAACAGCCCTTACAAAAAATAACAAAACTTAAAAAAAACAATCTCTTAGCAAAGAAATAGAGCTTACGAATATAAGTATTATTATTGGCTTAAAGGAGCACTTATTCAAAATAAATTTAAAGGCTCACTTAAGCACTTCAAAGCTCTAAGACAAGGAGAACTTTGAAAGCGGATCATCGGAGTCAATAAAGCAAAAAAACAACGAGAGAGAAAATCAAACATTACACCAAAAGATAAAGAAGCAAAGTTGCCTTTCTTGAAGACAATCGATAATTTAATATTAAAGAGTGCTGTGTTCGCGCTACTGAAGCCGTATTTTTCCTTCTTCTTGTGAAAAGATGCCCTCCCCATACATTCACGATGAATGAAAGGCAGCTTACCACGAGCAAAGAGTTTACCCCTTTAAAAAAATCAGTCAGAGCTTTTTTTTGAACTATTCATGCTAAGTTTTGGCAAAGGAATAACAATCTTTGTGCCTCCTAAAGCAGAAGTTTCAAACAGAGGTTTTTCACCAAATTGCATACAGAGCTGTTCCACAACCACACGACCAAGTCCTGTTTTTTGTTTTAAAGTTTGGCTTTTCATTCCCACGCCATCATCTTCTACAATGAGCATCAATTGTCCATCTTTCTGGGGACCAAAGGAGATATAAATATGACCCGACCGTTGATCAGGAAAGGCATGTTTTAAGGAATTTGTCAGCAGTTCACCAAGGATAATTCCAAGTGTTGTCGCATCTCTTGAAGACAGGCGACAATCTTTAAAGTTGGTGTGAATGGTGATGTTTTCACGCAATTCAAAAGGAACTGCCAATTCGACATCATGCACAACAGAACTAAGAAACTCTGCCAATAAAGTCGTTTCCATATCATCACTTAAGCGCAAACGACGATGTGCTGTAGAAATTGTCTGAATACGATCACGTGCAGCACCTAGAACAGAACGTACCTCTTCATTTTTGCTCCGGTTTAACTGGAGCCCCAGCAAAGAAGACACCGTTCCAAGAGAATTGCCAATGCGATGGCTTGCATCCTGCAACAATATTTCAACCCGTTGGCGTTCTTTTTCAGCGTGATTACGTGCTCTTTCTAATTCTTGTGTTCGTTCTTTCACGCGGGCTTCCAGAGCGATATTTTCGCTATGAAGCAGCAATTGATACAATTTTAAAGAGCGCATATCACGATGAAAACGATTAATAACAAAATAGGCAGAAATAAAGGTACTTACAACGGAAACAATAGCCGCCAATGTCAAAGCAGCCCGCATCAATGCGATACCCTCACGCTGTTTTTGTCGCACTACATCATCCCCATTAATAAAGCTTGTCATCAATTGAGCTAAACGTGCCACAGGAATCTTTGATACTTCCAAAGAGTCCGCATGAGAAGGTTGAGAAGGTTGTTCAGGAATCGCATCAAGAGCATGCATATGGGCATTCATAAAGGCTTTTCGTGCTTCAACCTCTTCTTTAAAAGCCGTAAACCATTTATACCACTGCGGATGCGCATAAACAATAAGTGCGATATAGTCGAGAATATTCCCCAACTCCCGCTCTGAATTTTCAAAACGTATTTTATCTTCCGCCTTGCGCGTTTTTGCATAGCTGCGATCAGCAACAGCCATATCAATCAAGCTAATAAGGACCAAATCAGCCTGTTCGCGCAATTCTGAACTTGTATTCAACTGTGCGATTTCTCGATCAACGGCATTTGAAAGCAACATAATAAAAACCGATGCCAAAAGAGCCATAACAAGAGAAACAACAATCGCACCCCACCGCCAGCGTGATATCGTTGCATCAGAAGAAGGCATTTGAGGCATCAAATTTGTTTTTGTTGTCATAGAATGTCCATTGGCGAACTTGAAAGTCGTCATTTTTCAGCACAAAGGAAGGCAACCTTATGGAACATAAAACCTAAAGCCCGTGAGAAAGTTTTATACAGGCTTTTCTTGTGTTCCTAAGGATACACGCCAAACTTCTGAATTTCCTCAGATACTGACTTTACTGTAATAGCTATAACGGGAATAAAAAAAACAAGGCTATCGATCATAATTATTATGCTTTTTTAGCCGTTAAATGAACACAATGTACTTCCAGCTGAGTAAGAATCAGGACCATAATCAGACTCACCATCCACCTTAAGAAGTTCTTGTAATCGATTACGCGCCCTGCTCACACGGCTTTTAATGGTTCCAACAGCACAACCACAAATAGTCGCAGCATCTTCATAAGAAAACCCCGATGCGCCAATGAGAATAATGGCTTCTCTTTGATCGGCAGAAAGCAAATTTAAGGCTTTTTTGAAATCTTGCAAATCAAGCGATCCATATTGAGCAGGATGAACAGCGACATTTTGAGTAAACACGCCATCGGTATCTTGAACTTCTCTTCCCTTTTTACGCATTTGACTATAAAATTCATTGCGCAAAATGGTAAAAAGCCAAGCTTTAAGATTAGTCCCCATCTCAAAACTATCTTGCTTAGCCCATGCCTTCATAACAGTATCTTGAACCAAATCTTCAGCTTTATCGTGCTTGCCACTTAAAGAAACAGCAAAAGCTCGTAAAGCCGGCAACACAGAAAGGAGTTCTTGTTTAAAGTTTTTCGCGCGCTTTGACATAAAGGATTCAAACCTTTTCCACATTGTTTAAGCCAAATTGCTCTGCGCGCTCCAACTTCTCTAAAAGCTCAAGCAAACACCGTGGCAGTGCCTCTTCTTGAATTTCCATGTAAAATTGACGTAACTTCCGTGCTATTTCGCTATTGACCCCGAGAAGATCATCTCCAACTGTAAATTGTGTGGTGAGATTTTTTTCATCACGGTCGTTCATTTTTCATCCCCCTAATCCATATAATATTGGTAGCACCGCGAAGAATTTTTTCGCCTTATAGTTGTAAATATAGCTGTCGGTAAAAAGTTCCATACAAATCAAGGAACTTTTTTATCGGTTGAGAATTTCAACCAACAAAGTGCTTGAAAGGTCAAAGGAGTTATAAATTATGTCATTATCAACGCGCATTGCCCCGCATCTTCCCTATCTTCGGCGTTTTGCCCGCTCTGTCACCGGTAGCCAATCCTCTGGCGATGCTTATGTGTCAGCGATGTTGGAAGCACTCATTGCCGACATCTCCATTTTTCCCAAAGCCTCCACTGACCGAATTGGTACCTATTGGCTTTTTTGCCATCTTTTTGACCAAACCACACCGAACATCCCAGAACCCCTGCCTCAATTTGGTCTTGAACAAAAAACCAGTGCCAAATTATCCTATCTCACGCCCCGTGCACGCCAAGCATTTTTGCTCATTGCCGTTGAAGGATTTCATGAACAAGAAGCCAGCGAAATCATGAATCTGGATACGAAAGAATTCCGCAAGCTTCTCAACCAAGCATCTATTGATATTTCTCAACAAATTGCCACTGAAGTCATGATTATTGAAGATGAACCTCTTATTGCACTTGATATTGAGCAAATGGTAGAAAGCCTAGGTCATCATGTTGTAGGAATAGCGCGCACGCGTGATGAAGCTGTCATTATGTACCATAAGAAAAAACCACGGTTGATTTTGGCTGATATTCAATTAGCCGATAACAGTTCAGGTATTGATGCGGTCAACGAGATTTTGAAAAATGACCGTATACCAGTGATTTTCATCACGGCTTTTCCCGAAAGGCTTCTCACTGGCGAGCGTCCAGAACCAACTTTTTTAGTGACCAAACCTTTTAACCCAGATATGGTGAAAGCGCTTATTTCCCAAGCTTTATTTTTTCAAGAGAATGCTTCTAAAGCGGCTTAGAACAGGGTAACATCTTAAAATTATGATTGTTACGCCTCTTTCAAAGCCTCCCATGGATAAATCTCATATGAGTGCGCTCATGCAAGCGATTCGTGGTGCGGATATTTGCGTTCTCTATCAGGCAACAAATCTGGTTTATTTATGGGCTGAAAACTTGCCCCACCATTTGCACAATAAATGGCGGGTTGGGTGTCGTGACAGCGACTTTTTTTCGCTTGACCTTGCAGACAATATGGAAACCATCAAACTGCAAGTTTTAGCCAGTGGCAAAATGCAAACTGTTGAAGCACGTTTTGAAGATACAAACAAACAAGAGATTTGGTACAAATTTTCTATTGATTGCCACCGCAATGATAACGAAGACATTATTGGTATTATCACCACCGGTGTCAATATTTCCGGCTTACGCCGCCGTGAACAAGTGCTTAAAATCCTTCTTCGCGAAGTCAGTCACCGTTCTAAAAATCTTCTAGCGATCATTCAAAGTATTGCCAGTCAAACCGCCCGCTATACTGAATCTCTTCAAGTTTTTTTACGAAAATTTCAAGGTCGTCTTCATTCTCTTTCTCATTCTCAAGATCTGATCACGGATTCCGATTGGCGTGGTGCTCAATTTCGCGAATTGGTCCAAACGCAGGCTTTAGGCTATTTAATGAAAGAAACAGAACGTTTTTCACTTGAAGGCGTCGATCCTTATCTTTTTCCCAATGCCGCTTTGCATATTGGTTTGGCTTTTCATGAACTGATTGTCAATTCTCTTTCTTTTGGAGCCCTTTCCCAAGAAAAGGGGAGCATCTGTGTACGCTGTGAAATCGAAACAAAACTGAATGGCAAAACGCAACTTATCATCACTTGGCATGAAAATTTTGAATCCGGCATCCCTCCCACAAACAATAAAAAAGCCTGTTTTGGTAGTGCCGTTCTCGAAAAAATCGTTCCCATTTCCGTGAATGGTTCAGCCTCCCTCAAATTGACACAAGAAGGAATTGTCTATTGCCTCTCTGTTCCTGATACTTATTTTGATATTTTTTCTTAAAAGAGCATTTTAAACAATGAACAAGAGAAGTTTCCCCTTTTTTAGTAAAATGTCTCATCTGTTTATTAAGCACAAAGATATTTTCCAACCTCTTTAAACCAACCTCTATAGTCCCCCAATAGTTCCCCAAAACCTTAACGAAAAACCTTAACGATGAGAACTGAAAGCTACATAAAATCTATTCCCGCTGTCAATCAACTTCCATCCCTCATATAACCGGCATATTTTAAAACAGAAACCAAAACGATAAAGAGCAAACCGTTTCAACTTTTACTATGCCAAATAAAAGCGAGCCTATTACCCATCTCTTTTTGTGTAATTTTCGCAATGCGCATACAATTTTATTTTGGCATAATATGCAATTTCAAGGAGTAAAGCTAACATCCATCATCATTCTTCAGCTTTACGGGCTTAAAGCCTCCACGAAAACGACAATTAATTGATGAAAATTACATATTTTACGCTTTTATATATCGCATTCTATAATGGAGATATTCTCTTCAGGTACAATAGGACATTCTAAAACAGAATACACTTATGTCTTTCATTCACGCACTTTTTTAATATTTCCCAGCGCATCCACGCTCATTTCAAAACAGTATCTGTAAATAAGATATAATAGCCCCCAGCCCCCGTAAAGTGAACCATCAAACCCGCCCCTTGTTACGCCATATCCTTCTTTACCTTCATGCCCCTTTTCACTTCATAAAAGTAGTAGCTGAGCATCATCATACCATTTGTCTTTCATGTTACAACAGCCATTGACCTTTGAGAGCGTCCATAAGAGGCATTTTAGGCTTTTTTTCAAATATTTCTCATTGATACAAAGCCCCTACACACCCCTTTATGACGTGCAAACCAATGACTTTGATTAATTCACTATAAAGGGAACCCGCATCTCAAAGGGGA
>NZ_JBHINK010000006.1:91770-100563 GCF_042194905.1 Bartonella sp. CL63NXGY | reverse complement strand
AAACCCATCTCAAAGGGGAAAACCCATCTCAAAGGGGAAAACCCATCTCAAAGGGGAAAACCCATCTCAAAGGGGAAAACCCATCTCAAAGGGGAACTAAAAAACTTTGAAAGCGTTTAACAGTGAAGAAGCCCCTAGGCTGACAAATTGGAGTCCGCTCTGTCAACCTCTCATTTGGAAAATAATTGATGAATCCCCTTGTTTTTATCCTCTTATTAGTTTCATGTACAGATGATTTTAATAGTTGCTATTCGAACAATACAATGGTTAAAATCTATCCAACGGCTCAAGCTTGTGAACAAGCCATGGTACCGTCCACAAAAAAGTTTGCACTTTATGGACAACAAATTTTTGCCCAATGTATAAACGTACATGCAAATTTGCATCAACAAGAAGTAAACTTGATCTGGTCTGTAACAAACCATGGAAATTTTCTTCTTAAAAGCCAAAACGTAAAGGACAAGGTGTCTACAGTCCACAAAGAAGATATTTTACCAACATCGCTTCCTCTTTTGCATTCTTCTTCCACAAACCTCTTGCACAAAAAACTTTAAAAGCATAAACCCATCAGATCTCAAAAAAATAATCAATGAAAGACATGATGGATAATAAGCGAATGCAACCTTCAAAAGACCATCACACAGAGCAAAATTCTCTGCCTCAAGATCTCCCTTTAGACCCTGCCGTAGAACGAGTGAGAAAAAAACTTATGGGTTTAATGATTATTTCCGTTTTAATAACGCTTTTCCTTATTCTAACCGTACTGTTTTTAATTGTTTATAAAGTGATAACAACCGGATCAGCGCCAAAACAAACCGAGTTATCTTTCTCTCCCAGCAAAAACCCACACGTTATCCATCATACGCTCTCTCTACCGGAAAAAACACAGATTTTGTCGCAAAGCCTCTCAGAACACAATATTGTACTGAAAGTTTTAACCCCTGATGGACAAACAAAATTTATGATTTACAATTATCATACCGGTGCTCTAATCGCCGTTCTTTCTGTTGAAACAACAAAAGAGAGTTCGAAGATAATGCCTCATTAAGAAAACTAACATCAATAAGCGCTTAACATAGCATCCTTGAAGATTTAACATTTTCTGCAAGCCGACACTATCACACGCTTTGCCAACTCGTGGGTGTTGCCAACAGCCCTTGGCGCTAGAGAGAGTTCATAAGAGCCATTTTTATTCCTTTCTTATACAAATTTATCCACACGGGCTCTCCCCGTTTGCAACGTGCAAGCGAATGTTTTTTGTTGATTCAACATGGAACAAATTTGGACATGAGAGAATTCTAGGGGCTTAGGGGCTCTCACCTAACATTCAAAACAATGAATTATTATTATAAATCAATGTGATAAGCATTAAATATACACCACACGGGCGACGGCGCGTTTTTTTACTGTATCCCCTCACTTAAATCTTGGAAAAGAAGAAACCTTTCTGTCAACGCATTCCATTTTTAAGAAAACTGACATCACTTGGGAAAAGCTAATAAACGTGCAAGAAATACCTCTTCTTGAGTGCAAAAATTCAACATATTAATTTATAGTGATGATTTATTTTGCATGTCAAATGAGAACCTCAAATACTGTATGATTCTCCCTTTCAAATCTGTTCGTAAGAAACTGAATCAAAATCATTTCTTTACATATCCCAGCAAGGAAATGGATGAATAAAAATACCTCTTATGAATGATCCGGTATCAAAAGAAGAACTGTTGCAACATTGAAAATTAAAGCAATAACGCCCAGCTTACATCTTTTATTAAGCAAAGATAGCCGATGAATTTCACATGATAGAATTCATGAACACCAGCGCGAAATGGGCATGAATACATTGAATAATATTAAATATAAGTGTGAATTAAATAAAACAACGACATTGCGTTCTTCATACAAGAACTGCCTCTTAAAATACACGGATGCGGTTTTCTCTGTATTTCCTCACTTAAATCCCAGCAAAGAGGCAATCTTTTCTGTCAACACCCTTTGTTAAGTCTCAATACTGCCCGTGAAAATCTAAAGAAAGCGCAAGAGGCTTCTTGAGTATATACAATTTACTATCATGATACCAATAACATCACCACAAGCGCTTATACAGCACCTTTCAGGTTTAAACATTTTCCTCTGCCTCAAGATTGACCACTCGGCGACGGCGCGGTTTTCTCTGTATCCCCTCACCTAATCCAGGCAAGGAAGAATCCTCTTTTGTTGCTGTTGATGCATCTCCATTGCTAGAGCTTTCTGCTGTTGTAAGTGAAAGCTCAAGAGATGATTCATCTTGAGTCCGTACAGTACGTCGACGGGGAGAACGACGTGTTTTTTTGACGGGTTCAACATTTTTCTCAGAAAGACTGTGCTCTTGATCTGTTTTTCCATCCGATAGAGCCTCTAAAGCGTTTTCACGCGCATCCCCATTTTGCGCTTTATCATATTGGCCATTGCCATTTTTTTGCGACGACATTTGTAATACATCTGTATCACCCTCGACAGCATCCCTTTTTTCACCATCAAGATTTATTTCACCGCATTCTTGCCCATTGTTTTCATCACGATTTTCGTTTTCATCACCTCGATTTTCATCACGCCGAACCGATTGAGACATTTGCCCAGCTGCTGCTAAAATAATACGCAAATAGTGCTCGGCATGTTGTAAATAATTTTCCGACATAACACGATCGCCTGCACCTTGTGCATCACGCGCAAGGCTTATGTATTTATCAGCAATTTGCTGAGCATTCCCGCGAATTTTAACATCCGGACCGCTACTTTCATAATTGCGAGACAACGGATTAGGACCGCGACGATTATTATTGTTATTACCATTATTGTTATTATTGCGACCGCGTACCCGTCTATTTTGTTGTGGCCTCATCTTTATCCCTTTTTGGAGTGTTTGTCTTATTGTGTGTCTTAATTGACGCTTCCTCATTACATTATCTTTTGATAATGCTGATCATTTTTAACATACGATTATCAAGCTATCCGCGTTTATTTCACTCAAACGAACCCTACTGATATTGATAAAAGCATATATTTTCTTGAAAATCACAAAACAGCAGGGAAATCGTAAATCAAAAATTCCCTTTTTCTCTGTCAAACAGCAGAAATCTAATGATGTTCACGTAAAATGCCAAGTGTTTTTTTTAAAATAAACCATATTTCACTAAAAAAATAATTATCTTGTGGAAAACAAAAAGGAAAACACACACACAACATACCTGACAAAGAAAAAATTCCTGCCAGAGAATATTAGAAGCTTCCTTTTTTGCTCTAAAACCACAGCTCTTAAAAACGCCGATATTCTCTACCCCTCGTGCATTTAAACCACAAGCACTTCCATCCCAACGAGTCACTGCGCGAACCTCTTTATTTTATAAATATAGCCTCTCTTCATCGCTAAAGCAACCCCTTGCGAGCGATAATCCACGATCGCTTCACAAAACCTCTTGATTTTTATAGATAGATTAACACGAAGTATTATTCAAGCCCTATAATCACCAAGAGATCAATCTTCTTTTCCAAATAAGCTAACGATACTATCAATTTCTATTTTAACCCATAGAGTTTTTAAGTTAATCACAGTTTTTATTTATAACAAATTGAGCTTAAAAATAAAATATTTAAATACAAAAAAACATTAAATTATGAAAAAACCGACCAATATATCAAACTTTTTTTAAAAAATCAGTTTCTTCTCAACAAAATACCCTCCTCAAAGCCTATCAATAAGAATGGCCTAACGCATTTCCTCACTTATCTTTTCTGATAAAGTATTTTCTGATAAAGAAAACTAGAATTATAAAACAAGCACATTTGTAAACCCAGCACAGCGTTTTACGCATGAAGAAGCCTTGAATGTTTATAAAAGGAAGTTTTTTTACTCATTTTAGTCATGTCTATTGACTTACCCCCTCAAAGAACGAAGATTCTCGAGTCACACTGGTCTGTCAACAATGAAAATTCTTATAAAATTCGTACAGTGAATTGGTTTATAATGATAATTCATATTTGTTGTGTTGAGTAAGAAAACTTAATACCGTAGGATTTTTCATTTTCTATCTGTTTGCTGTTGAATCAATCTCTTTTTCTTGTATGTTACACGTGGGAAAACCTGCGTGGAGTAAAAACAATAAAAAAGACTTAAAGTACCTCTTATGAACCATCTTTAAGGCTAAAGGGCTGTCGAGAGGCACCATTGGGAGCGAGCAAAGTGTGAGATAGTACCGGCTTACTCTTTTTTAAACCATAAAGATGAACATACTCTATAAATTTTATACATTTTATGAGGATTATACCATTCACCAGACCATTACGAAATGGATTTCCCACACTCGTTATTTCCCTTTAAAAAGCGCAACAAATCCTCCTGAAACTCCACCACGCCCCCTTAAACATTTCAAGGCGGCATCCATACCTTATGTCGCCACACCTTAAATAATAAGAAGTGCGATATAACAAGATAAATAAATCAGGTTGCTATTGGTCTTGAGGCAGATAGTCATTTAAGAGGCTTTTATTTTTTTATAAAAATTCGCTTCCTTTTAACTTTCCGTATAAAAACTTAAAAGTAATTGCGCCTTTTGCCTGTTTTATTTTCTTTTTCATTGAGAAAACAGTCTCGTAAGAGAAAATAATTTCCATCCCCAGGACGGACCATCGTCAAACATTGTTTTTTAGCACTATCAGAAAGCTTATCCCACATTTCACGAATAGCAAAATAGGCCTCACTTTCCAAATTAAGACAATGCTGATAAACTTCTCTTTTCATATCGGGCATAACGGAAGCAGAAATTTCCTTGCAATATACGCGCAGATCAAAAACAGGAATAACCAATTCAACGGGTGCTTGTTGTGTTACTTTTTTATGAGAAGAAAAATAACTAACCACCTTAGCAACAACAAAACACAAAAACACTATACAAAAAAGTATTATGCAAACAAAAGCAATCTTGCGATATAATCTTTTGAAATAAGCCTTTTGTCTTGCTCGGATTCTTTTTTCCATAAAGATTGTACCCTTTAACATCCCAAGAGAAGCTTTTACAGCAAAAAATGATAGAAGTATTTGTGTATACAATACAGGTTATAGCAACAAACGATCAAGACTCTTATGTCAAAAGCCCCTCTTTTTTTATCGTATAATTTTTATCGTATAAAATTCTTGTAAAATACTTTTCTCATGCCCTTTATGAAAAAATAGGGCTGATGATTTTCTTTCACCACCTTAAAAGACGAAGATTCTTCATCCATGCGGCTTTATAAACAATTCGTCTTCTTTAAGATACATCACATTGATTTATAAAGAGTATTTATTGTTTTTTCATATTGAATGAGAGATCCGAACATCGCAGGATTCTCTCATCCTAAATTTGTTTTCTGTTGAAACGATCAAAACCATGTCGCTTGCAAGTTACAAGCGGAGCTGGCATGTGGATTAAAAACTGTACAAAAAAGGCATATGCCTCTTATGAAGCGTCTCACGAACCAAGGCTGTCGTAATATTGGGAGCGAGCAAATACAATGATGGTGCGGGCTTGCCTCTACATAAGCGTAAAGATGGGAGGGCTCAATGGATTTACCGTTATTCACCACACAAACACTTCATATATAAAATCTTACACGCCTTCTATCACCGCACTCTCAAAAGGCAGCACGACAACAAGATAAGAAATTATTGATGTAAAACTCCAAACAAAGAAAAGAACGGACTTTCTAATCGAGATCAACAAATACTGTTAAATCAACGCTTCCATTTTTGATGATGTCACACCTATGCTTTATAGCACCCCTATCACACTTCATAATACCGAAAAATTTTCTCTGCCCTACGCACTATGCGCATCAGAACCAATCAAATAAAACAGAAATGCGCTATCTCCCTACTTTTTTGTTTTTGATTAAATAGCAAGATATAGCTGTAATTCTTTAAAGAGCTTCATACCATAGATTCATTTTATACATAATATCATCAACAGAATGTTTGTATGTGCTGCAGGAAGAATCCCCAGAACGCTCCATATGACCACTGGATGAAGAGCTATTACAGGATTCTACAAGAAATGCCAGTGACATTGGAGATAACGCATCCTCGCTATCAGAATAATAAGCTGATAAAAAAGTGTAATCTTGTGAAGGAAGTGTCCCCGAATTTACTTGTGATGGAGCGGCAACAAAAAGAGAATTAAAGGTTCTAGGACCAATGACAATATCACCATTCGCTTGCTGCATAATACTTCTTGCAGAGTATATATGATTTGTATTGATTGCCCCCAGCGAAGCCCATTCATCCTGCCATAAATATGCATAATAAAGATCCATAACTTGTTCATGTTGAACAACGTTGTCAGCAGACATGGCTGTATCAAAGAGTGAGTTAGGAACATAATAAAAATTTATATCTGGAATAATTTCATATAGCCAGTACGTTTCATCAGGATTATTAGCAATCTGTTGCCGCGCCATTCTGTAAACTGCATCCATACTTGCAGTTGTAGACACAAATGCTGAAGTCTGTTGAGCAATAGAGTGCCCAGTTACATGATGTATGATATCCTGATCATCCCCCCAAGGGGCAAAACCTCCTCCAAAGAATATAACAGATGGAGAGCGATCATCTATACGGAAAACCATATGGGGAGGATCAATAGCATATGACAGATTTACATCTGAAAAGAAAAAAAATAAAACTGTCACTAAAAATACTGAGAATGCTCTTTGAAACATTTTTATACCTTTGATATACACTCCATATTTTATACCTGTAACCTCTTGAAGCGTTACAGATATAAAAAGGGAGAAAAACCCCTATTGATCTTATTTTAAAGTGATGGCTAAAACCCTTTTTGCTGGCACATGACCCGCTTCAAAAATAACCATTACTTTTCTGTTCAAAATGACTGCGGTTTTTGCCAAATCCAAAATACTTTTTCCAACAATGTTATCACAGCCCCAAATACCTTTTTGAATGTCTGAAGTAGGGCTGATACCGTATCTGAGCTCTAGGCGACATTGTGCTCCTGCGCTAACGACTTGAACCGAATTGAGATAACCGTTTTGTTCATAAACTCCAGCATGAGAAACACCTGTTGTTAATGCTATCATCACCAAAACAATGGATATTTTTTTCAAAAAACTTTTCATAATTTACCTCTTTTAAATTTATTGCAACGGACATGAAATGCATCCCCATGCAATCTAATGGATATTTTTAGCCTCCTCGCCTCCTTAAAGACGAGAATTTTGACCAGCTTTAGCCCGTGATAAGGCTGCCTCATCTCAGTCTATTCTGACCCCTACCCCGCTGTTGCACGATTTATTTTACAGGCTCTACAGCAAAGCCTTCCCTTATTGGTGCCGCGTGAATGATGACTTATTCACACAACAAAACATCGCATGCACAAGCTCTATCATTGGCAATACTACCACTGAAAATGTCTGCCATTGTTAATGTACGTGCATTCTACGGATTCAAAATGTGTCTATGATTTATTGCCTATCGCAAGCGGCATACTGTCAACAAAGACAATTAAGACAAGTATTTACAGCCTCACTACGCTTAAAATCTTTCTAACACCAAACGCTAGAATGAAATTGCCATCTAAGCTCAAACGACGATTGATGCAAAATTACTCAGTTTAAAATAGAAAAAACTGTAGTTGAATATCTTAAGATAGATCCTCAATACCGATCACTCATGAATTCTGTAAAACATGAACGATTATACTCTGAGTAAAAACTGTAAATCAGAAAACTGCTAGGGTTAAAATAACCTTAGTGTAGAAGATTGACCATTTTCCAAGCATCACTTATTTAAGTCACAACGAATACAGATAATACGCTTAATTATCACGCACTCTCAGCCCTCGAATAACATTGATTGGATAGTTACTTCTGTAACAAATATCAACGAATTGCGATGTACTGTAAGCTCTATAGGCCAGCTCAACAATCTCAGGACTTTGAATATGAAATGTTCTTCCTGTAATTTGTGACATTTCTGGCTCTTCTGTAGGCCTCGTTTCCAAAACAGAGAGAATATTTACCCCTTGCAAATTTTTATATGGAATGACAGAAATATTATTGATGATTTGTGATCGAACCATTGTTCCGCCGATATCTGAACAATCATCTGAAATAGTCCTCAAACGTGCAGAAGCTGGTCCAGTAAGACACAAAGCTAAAAATATTAAAATCAATTTTTTCATTATAGAATACCTCTTTTTCATTTTTGGTTGATCAAAAAAATAAATGCTCTATGGACAGGCAAATAACTATCCTGTTCACAACTATCTATCTCACTGCTTTAAAGGAGCTAAATCCCATAGAGACACAAATCGAGATGGTTAATCACCCATCGTTTTACTTTTATCCGCTTCTTCAGCGTCTTGTTTGTGTTTCACATCTTCAAGATCTTTGATAATCGTTTTCAATTGTTGTTCTAAAATATCCAAACGCTGTGTAAGTTGGAGAATATTTTGAGTCTGTATTTTATCAAAACATTGGAGATCTTGACGTGTTTGCTTCAACAGAGCATTCAAAGGAGCATGTCCCATTCTTCCGCTAGCATAAAGAACCACACGAATACATTCCGGATCATCAATATCAGCAATAGAAAATGGAAAAAGTGCCATTATATCCCCCTTTTTGATAAGCTAAACGCGTATTAAGGCATTTGCATCTCTTTTTTCGTTGTACGGCTCTTGCATTTCTCAGAAAACCTCAGAAAACCTCAGAAAACCTCAGAAAACCTCAGAAAACCTCAGAAAACCTCAGAAAACCTCAGAA
>NZ_JBHINK010000006.1:50706-91670 GCF_042194905.1 Bartonella sp. CL63NXGY | reverse complement strand
GAAAACCTCAGAAAACCTCAGAAAACCTCAGAAAACCTCAGAAAACCTCAGAAAACCTCAGAAAACCTCAGAAAACCATATGAAAAGCTTTTGAAAAAAATTTCCTCATCAAAAATTTTTACAAGGTATTTTTTTAGATTATATTCTGTTTTCCACCTAAAATGTTGATTTTATCACCTGAAACCAAAGAGAAATGCATGTCACCTTGCACGCTGTGTCAGCTTTCCCCAAAAGGACAAAGCCCACACCGGTCTTTAAATAATGGCAATCAATAAACAATGGTTTGTAAACAATCTGGCTTCTTATCTAACAGATTTGACTTGGCTTCCCCCTGCAAATGCATCCTTGTAATGTATCCCCTGTCCAGAGTTATTCTACAAAAAAAGCTGTTTTAAGAATACGCACAGACGAAAGGCATCCCATGCATAAAATTTTAACCGCATCTCAAACAATATTATTTTACAACACAATGGGATAAACTATTGTCTTATAGATTTTCTCGTATCACTCTCATTCTGTTTCAAGAAGTTGCCTGATAAGCACAAAATGCCATCTAAGAGAGTTCAATGCCTCACCATGTACTACAACGCATCGCCAACCTGCTGCTCTTGCCAACAGTGCACCCATTTTGAAAACAGTGCGACCATTTTGAAAGCAAAGAGCCCTTTTTTCCTACACGCTTTGCCAAAAAAGAAAGCGCTCCATTTTGCCTTTTCTCGCTTTAAATAAACATATCCGTTGACCTCTTTCCACCACCTAAAAGGACGAAGATTTTAGCCCACATCGGTTTGTAAACAATCCAACTCTTCTGAAAGGATTCCGTCTGCTGCTCACTTATATGATTCACTTGCATAATACTTAACCAAGCAAATCCTTCTCTAAACAATTGCTAATGTATTAAATACTTTAAGCTATCTTACTGATATAACCACCTTCAATAATAGTGTTTTAATGACGGTGTTTTACGGTATAATAGGATAAATTTTACCCATGGGTTTTTTGTCATCGCACAGCAGCGCTTTAAACCCAGCACTTGAAATAATGGATCACGACACCACAAGAGAGAGGCATTTGGGATAAAATCTTTATTCCTCAGTAAAAAGCGCCATGAATAAAGAAGGTTTTTTTGTTCTCCCTCTACCTTCAATAATCACTGTCTTGATCCTCTAAAGAACAATAGGCAAACTGACCTTTAGACATCCAACAAAGGCAGCACAAAAAATAAAATAATAAAGAGAGTTAAGTTTTTTCTAAAGCGCCTCAAAACTTTCTGCACAATATATTCTATAAGACTTTATATTCAATAAGACTTTTTTTCATAACAAACATTTTAGCATTTTTATCTTTCTCTCACACAGCTTTCATTCTCAGGCTTTGACAGCATAAACCACCGCCATATTGACGGGGCGTGTTTCATCACCCCCTGTTTTTTGCAACAAGACCTTATGTTCATGCTCTCCCGCAGCCTTCGTTAACCGATCTTTATTGTAGACTTGAGCCAGATTTTTATAATATTCACCGTGATTCATATCCCAAACTAGCTTGTCAAACATTGGATAACTATGCTGGTGGTTACCTGTTGAATCTGTTTTTCCCTCATGGGTATGGGATTGAAAAGACTCTTCTTGTCGGCTTCCCAAGCGACGTCCTTTATCAATTTCTTTTCCACTATCGAGCCCCCGTAAAAACATTCCACGCAAATCGGGAACATTGAATGTTGTTCTCCCGTCTCCTTTTCCCCATGTTTCTCCCAGAACAGCAAAGAGATTAGCATAGTTCCTTCGCGAATATTCTTTACCATCACACAGTAACCATCCAGAGGGTATTTTTTCTGTAGCAAAAGTCCCGATAAATCCAGAAGAAAACGTTTCCGGTAAAGGAGGAAAGGGCGGAATTTCAGGAAGTTTTATAGTAGGATTGGTTAAAAACCAGCCATCAGCATTTTTTCCGGCAATATCACGCGTATAGACGACTTCATAAAGCCCCCCTTTTTGAATTTCCCCGCCCTTTAAAGGCATAATACCCTCTGGCGTTGCCATATAAGTTGGTCTTGGCGGCAATTGATTTAAAGAAATATTTGTTATTCCTCTGTTGACGCCTTGTGCTTTAAAGCGCACAACAATGCCATCCATATAAGTCTCAAAAAAAGACTTTGTTGCCAAACGAAGTGATGTCCTCTCGTTCTTCACATCGACAGTAAACTGTGTTTCAATCACGCCCCCATTATCCAACAAATATTCTTTGATGCGTTGCATCATAGCGCGAGCACTATCATTGACTGTGCTTGGCGGTTGCCCTTCTGCCCAGTTTATATTCTCGTCGACATAAGCATTTTCTGATGCAACAATTGACCAATCATAAATCGAACTCATAGAAGATACTCTTTATTCAAAAAGAGAAAACGAGCAAAAAATGAAGAAAAGAAAGCCGCAATTTTATTTTTAGATGCCGGCATTTTCTCCATTTTCATTTTTTCCATTTTCAGGCCTATTTTGTCATAATCAACATGCAATAATTTTGTTTTCGCATTGACATAAACAGCTTCAGGGTTCACACGCAACACGTCTTGCGCTATAACGCCCTGATAACGTTGTGGATTTCCCTTATAATTAAAGGTATAAAGTGGATATCCCTTTTTCTGCCCCACAGGGATAATATTTTCTTTTGCTCTCACATCACAAAGCCCTAAAATTCCTCCGACCAATCCAAGCACTTGCTGCGCATCACGCAATGGATCTTTTGTCACAGAAGGCATTGTCGTGGATTTTCCTGAAGTCGTTCCGTAATTTCCAGCAGCCTGTGTCCCTACCTGTAACAAGCTTTGCAATCGGTTCCAATCTTGATTATCTTTTTCTGACCATTTTTGGCGTTCAGCATCTAAGACATTTTGGCGGTTTATATCTTGAATCATGCCCCCTTTCAAAGCATTGCTTTGCACGTTACTCTGTCCTTGATAATAGCTATTTGCCGCATTAACTTGATCATTCTGAGAGCGATCAATCATCTGGTTTGCATTCATCATATTGTTAATATCTTGATTATATTGCTGTGCTGCAGCATTTGTTGCCAAGGCGCCTAACTCATCGGCCAGCACACCAGTATGAGCCCCAGAGCCATAACGTCCTGCTCCCGACATCGATTGATTAATTGCATCGGACGTTTTATTCAGAGCATTTTGCAATGCAGTATTAAATTTACTATTGCTTCCAATCCAGCTTCCCTTAGCCATACCGGAAAGATTTGTAGCGCTGTTGGTTGGTGCATTCAACCATTGCGTTACCGTTGGATTGTTATAGAGCCCTGCTGCTTGTTGTAAACCGGTCAGCGCATTTTTTGTCATATTGCTAAGACCAGCGACTCTGTCTCCCTGATAAACGTTTCCGCCAATTCCTTTATTATAAAGTCCAAGTGCATCAGCACTGGCTTGTTTAAGAATATCAGCCGCCCAAGCAGGTGGAGCATTTGTTTGTGTTGTTGTCTGCACTTGAGGTGTGGTTTTTCTACTCATGGGTTCAGAACCTTTCTATATTGAATAAGATTACGAGAATATCCGTGATGAGCGAGCTTTTTCGCCCATCCAGTTCTTCCAAACATGTGCATTTCTTCAGCATTAATTGTTCGCGCCCATTTTTCGACTTCATCAATCAATTTGACCAATTTCAGCCCTCCCTCTCCAGCAAGATCAGAGAGAACGACGCATTTTTTTCCCGTATGGGTTATTTCAACTTTGGTAATTGCAAAAGCACTAAATTGGATTTTATTTTTTAAGACCAGCCACAATTGTGCTTGTCCTGTAGCGATTTCTTCAGCAATTTTTTCCAGACAAACATCATCCGGAAAGCGCTGAACATATTTTTTCAATGCAGCATTGAGAGCCTCTTGATAGGGAGCTATTTTTTCCCATGGCCACTGCTCTGTCAGATGAGCAGAATATAAATCTTGACTCTCTTGTATCATAATTTTAGCTCTTTTAGCTTTGTCACTCATCTCCCCTCAAATAACATTCCGTCTACGCATTTCACGCATTCCATGCCCCCCGCACAATAAAAGAAAAAAGCCCCATCATCCCTTTGTCACAACAAAGAGGGAACTTTTTTCTTTATAAAAATAAACCATGGTGCAGCCTATTTTCCTTTATCGCAGAAAAGCATGAAACATAACGCACCACCTTGTTCTTCATATTATAAAGACACAGCTTATCGCATTGTGCCTTTATTTATAAAGGCTTGGGAAGTCTATGGGGCATTTGTTCTTTAATAATAGAGGTTTGAGCCTATCGCATGATATTACAAAAGGGCATGCCTATCGCATGCCGGCCCGCGTCAATTCCACATCAAATCCAGTGACATGAGTCCAATTCACCCCTTCAGGAATACGCAATTTAAAGCGATAAAACCGTGCCCTTGCACGACAGTGAATTTGTCCAGTATTATAAGAGGGCTGTTTTTCTGGCAACCAAACAGTTTCCTCTTCAAGAGATTGTCGAAAGCGCATTCCCACAGACAAATAAAACTTTCCACTATTGACTTGAGGCATAATATTTTTCACCCGTGTTATCATGCCATTTGTCTGCCCCATTTCTTGTGATGTCACGACACAAGCCATAGGACCCCCAGAAAACGAACCCAGTCTCCCCTGTTGATCAAATGCCCCCAGAATAGGCGATTCATTTTTCCAAGCTTTACTATCGAGAGAAAAGGACAAATCGTCAATATTCTTAGTCACAAAATCAAGACCTTCTAGGGTTGTTCCTGCTAAGAAAATAGGCAATATCATTTTGATATCGACGAGAGCTTTTGTCCATTTTTGCAATCCCCAATCATAAATGAGCAAGATACGTTTATGAAGGTTCTCATCAGAATCAACCATCCAATAAACACGATTATACACCCCATCGATAGCAGCAGACAGAGTGTACAGATTATCCTTCCTTGATTTTGCGGTCATCGTTCGATCGACTTTTTCGAACCCAATGGGTATAATCTGTCCCTCATTTGTTATTTGATAAAACCCGCCCTCATCGGCAAAGAATGCTAAATCGCCTCTACAAACAATTGATTCAGCATTTTTTGCGCCTCGTTTATCGTGGATTTTTTGGAAACTAAAAATAATCTTAGAGCCAGGAATAAAAGAACCAGCATAGATTGCAGAACGCATAAAGATAATTGGATTTGTTGTCTCCGTTGCCCCTTGGACGAATCCGCCATCAGGAAAATCTTGATAATCACAACTTTTTTTTCCCACGGTCCAAAATTCAGCATCATTTAATCCAGACCAATGAACCCGTCTTGGATACTCAGTTAATTTCATCAAACAAACGAAATCTCCCCAGATTCGAACAATCCCTGCCTGTGGTGGATTTCCTCCTAAATTTCTAAATGTTTTATCATGATTAATATCAATCACTTGTGGTTTATCATTGGCATTCACAGCAATGATAAAATCACCAAACAAAGCAAAAGACCACGGAGCATCAACATTAGCCAGATAAGATTTTCCTTTTTGGCTAATATCTTTCCAGTTCATTGTTGTATTATCAAGTAAGTAGATTTTATCTCTTGTCCCGACAATAATAGAAACCCCATTTTTTGTTTTAACCGCAAGAGTGCCTAAGATTGGCTCCGGACAAGGCTCTGATAAAGGTTCAAAACTTGGCATAGGGATATAGGAGCCATCCGCCGGGAGCACATTAACAAGTTCATCGGTAAAAATTCCATTGATATCCGCCACATCGGGTCGATAATCAGCGATTGGGAAAAAAGCCATCAAGACCCCCATAAAATCTTTGAAGAGCCCAGTGCCATTCAAAACACCAAGGCTTATTGATAAAAAACCACAAAAGCCCTTAAAACTCTAAAGGCATAAAATTCAACAAAATAAACAACCTTAGATTGTTTAACGCACCAAAAAAAACGATACCATCAATAATGGCCACCCCAACGCCATCCACCAGCGCCAAACCAAAATCAACTGCCCGCAATCACATCAACCCCCACAATGACGGGGGAAAGAGCCATCAAAAGCCCCCCCCATAAAATCTTTGAAAAGCTCAGTGCCATTCAAAATACAAAGGTTTATGGATAAAAAACCACAAAAGCCCTAAAAACTCTAAAGGCATAAAATTCAACAAAATAAACAACCTCAAGTTGTTTAACGCACCAAAAAAAACGATACCATCAATAATGGCCACCCTAACGCCATCCACCAGCCCTTCACCATCAACACCCAACGCGCAAATCCAGCCATAAGTGACAAACCAGCCACCAGTGCCAAACCAACCTTCAACACCAGCCATAAACGATTTGAAATGAACTTTTTAAAAACGCATTGGGCGAATCTTTGAAGAACCTTTTTGGCGCGATGTTTCAATGCGCAAAGCTTGAAGCTGTTCTTGAAAATCTCTGAAAGAAACGGCGGCATATTCAGGATCTTTAAGGATATTTTTATAAAGTTCATATTTTGCCCGTGCTTTAATAAGATCAAAAGCATAAATCAACCAAGGGTTATCATCCTCTTTCAGCTGTTCATCAGCAAAATGAACAGGAGCATAAGAAAGCTGTACAGTTTCCACATGTTCTGGTGTTGGAAAGAGTCCTATTTTTTGATCAAGGTACGTATAAAAGAATGGCGTTCCTAGCGCAGGATGCATACCATATTGTTGATGCAACACTTCCAAGGGCTTAAAGAACAACTTTGTTGGTGTTGCATTCTTTGTTACTAAAAAGACGCCCTCCAAACTCTTTTCTGCTTCAATAAAAACCCCCTCTTCTTGCCCATACCATGTTTTACCACTCTGTGTTTTAAACGTCCTTTCTCTTTTTTCATTAAAGAAAAAGGGTTCGCGTTCACACAAACGCAAAGCCGTAAAAATTGAATCTTGAATTTGCAGGGAATATTCCGCTGTTGTATCATCAATTTCATCTTGAATAAGCGCGACCATATAAGCAAAAGTTTTAGAATGGTCTGAATGTGTAAGGTTTAGATTTTGGGGATCAGTGGATAAAGTGGTCATAAGCCTGTCCTTGTTTTTGGAAGCATTTTAAATTTTTCCCCCAACAGATCCCTCTTGTTGGGGGAAGAGAGCAAACATTCGCTTTAAGCGGGTGCTCCATAAGTTGGGATGACAATAGTGCCAAAATCCTGAGCCCCTTGCGTACTTCCTGGCAAGGTAAAGCAAGTTTTTTTCATACCAATAATGGTTTTTGCCGCAACCCCGAATTCTCTTTCATAGTCGAAGAGTTCTTCCACCAATTTATAGCGTGTCGCCCCTCGATCTTTACCAAAAGCAATCACAGCACTCTGCGCACCAAGCAGAACAGCCCGCCGCACATTTGGCACAGCTTTATTAGCGGTTCCAGCTTCGACCCCTTCAGTAATATGTTCAGCTTCGCGCAAAACCACACCATTATACATGCCCAAAGACCCATCATAGAGCGGATTTTTGATACGACTTCCACTATAGATTGCCTTAGTAATGTCGAGCCATTGCCCCGCATCAGTATTGGTTCGCAATTGTGTCACTTGGGTTGGATGAAGATAAAGCACATAAACATTTTCCCCATCGATCCGCACGGGTCTAATTTTAGGATTTGCCAATTTAGCCCGTTCGACCGCTTTATCAATCAAGCTGAGATCAAAAAAATCGCCTTCTTGTAAGTCCTCATCTTTTGCTTTATCGTTAGGACGTACCACGCGTTTATTGGTTGGTGCCGTTGGTGCATTAAACCCATAATGAACTGGTTTAAGAGTAATCGTGCGTCCCTCAAAGTTAATAGCTTTTGCGGTATAACCACACACTTGAATGAAGAACATCATACTCAGACGATCTGCATACCAATCAACCAAACCATTTTTTGCCTCGGTGCGCAAATCATGGAGAATTCGCTGTTGATCAATCGTCCCCTCATTTTTGACACGCACGGCATGAACGAGCTCATTAATTGCTAAGCGATCATTGAGAAACTGTAAAGCTTCTTCATTGCCTTCCAATGTCTGCCCTTCGCTCACCCCATCGCCTAGCAACTGCACACGCAAATTAAAGCTAATAGCATCCCCACTTGCTTTCGTGGTTTCATCTTTTAATTGTACGATACTGTTTGAATCATTTCCAATCAACGGTGCAATTGGAAGTGCTTTTGAGACTTCTTGGTTTAGTAATTTAGACCATGTGCGCACTGCCATTGGGTCATTAAGTCCGATATAAGTTACAGTCATTTTGTCCTCTAAAAGTTTTATTGACATAAAAAACCCGGCAAAGCGCCGGTTGTTAAAACACCACATTTCATTTCAAATGGTGAATAGGTTGTTTGTGAGTTTTATCTAATTTCTGTTAGCGTCTGCCTCCCCCTTATAAGAGCTCTCCTCACCACATCCGTGCTGTGAGAAATCCCCCCGCATTCTTCTGCGCCAAAAGCCTCTTAACATTCCCGCAAAAAACACTCCCCCCGCATTCTTCTGCGCCAAAAGTCTCTTAACGTTCCCGCAAAAAACACTCTCCCGCATTCTCCTGCGCCAAAAGCCTCTTAACGTTCCCGCAAAAAACACTCCCCCGCATTCTCCTGCGCTAAAAGCCTCTTAACATTCCCGCAAAAAACACTCCCCCCGCATTCTTCTGCGCCAAAAGTCTCTTAACGTTCCCGCAAAAAACACTCTCCCGCATTCTCCTGCGCCAAAAGCCTCTTAACGTTCCCGCAAAAAACACTCCCGCATTCTCCTGCGCCAAAAGCCTCTTAACATTCCCGAAAAAAACACTCCCCCGCATTCTCCTGCGCTAAAAGCCTCTTAACGTTCCCGAAAAAAACACCTGCCACATTCTTGTTTTTAAAATTCTCTTCCCCCCATTAAACGATTAAAAGCGGCTTTATTTTTAGGATCAGAAACCCAAGCGCTAAACTCTGCTTCTGACATTTTATCAAGCATATCCAAAGAAATCGGCCCATTTGGCGTCAAGCCGTTATAAGCAGCAAGAGTACGTGCAGAATTGTGTCTTTCCTGTAAATTTTCACCCATGTTATTGGGAACATTTGTGTAGCCAATTTTTTGTGCAATAGAGTAAATCACTTCAGCCGGATTTTGATTTTTTTGCGCACAATCGCGCAAGATCTGCTTCAACTCATCACCAATCAACGCATCAATATTTTTGGGATCTGCCATCTCAGGATAGAGCGAAGCACAAGCTGCCAATTGTTTAGCCCGTGTTTCATAAATAAAATCAGCTGCTTGATCAAAATCATGATGCTTTTGTTTAACACTTGCAACAGACTGCTGAAAAAACGCATGCAACTGTTCTGCTTCGCGAGCAAGAGAAGGTTGTTGTTTTTCATGTACAAGCCCTTGTTTTTGGAGTGTTTTTCCCAACCATTGCATATAGCCCATAAAGTCTTTTTGCGGATCTGGCGCAGCATCTTCGCCCCCTTGAACCTCTTTTCCAGCCTTTTGCGAAGAGTCCTGTTGTTGAAGCATTTGCCCTTGAAAATTATCTTCAAGAGTTTTTTCTTCTCTTCCAATTTCACCATTTTCTCCCTCTTGTGTTGAGACCAGAAAATCTTGTTTCAATTGGTTTTGTTCTGCCGGCGTTAAGTGTTCTTGATCCATGACATTAGCCTTCTCTTTTTTTTAACAATAAAATAAAATTTTTCAGATAAAACAGCCCCATAAGCACTTATCCCCTCAATGCTCTCTCATCATTTAGCATCAGCATTCCCCACCATGTTCACCCCACATGACGGGCAAGACTCCCTCTCTACCTTGCGTTCCCCCAACAACACTGCCCTATAAAACAGGTCTTTTAAGAAAAGGGAGCCCATGCACTACAAAAATCGATAAACCCATTCTGCGCCCACCATTCCCCACCATGTTCACCCCACATGACGGCAAGCCTCCCTCTCTACCTTGCGTTCCCCCAACAACACTGCCCTACAAAACAGTTCTTTTAAGAAAAGGGAGCCCATTGCACTACGAAAATCGATAAGCCCATTCTGCGCCCACCATTCCCCACCATGTTCACCCCACATGACGGGCAAGACTCCCTCTCTACCTTGCGTTCCCCCAACAACACTGCCCTACAAAACAGTTCTTTTAAGAAAAGGGAGCCCATGCACTACGAAAATCGATAAGCAATTTATGATATATGGCGTTTATCAGAAGTCACGCATGACAAAGCACCCTATTGTTGAGCCTTTGCTGTCTGCAACATCTGCATTATCTGCTCTGTCCCCACATTATCCCCCATCTGCGCTGAGGCATTTTGCTCTTCTTGAAAAGAGTTTTGCGCCTTTATCGCAATTTTATGAATAAGTGAAGCCGGTAAAGGCGAATAGCGTAAGAGATCGAGCATAATCTCAGGCGTTGTAAAATTTTGCATCAAAGGCAGCAATTGCATGATCAGTGCAAAAGTACGCTCTTTTTCATTAAGACTTGTTGGTGCATCATCCACGACAATATCATATTCCAAACTTGTCACCATTTCGCGTGTCAGCGGCACATACTGGGCATTTTCATCACCAGCAATACGCACCAACCGCCCATCGGACAGATAATTTTGAATAAGATAGAGAATAATTTTTCCCTGTCGTTGCCGATATCGACGCAACCCATCAAAAAAGGAAGCCAAAAGATTAAGTGACGATTGTCGCCGTTGTTGTTCAAGAATGCCAGGCTGATTGACAGCTCGCGTTCCAATAAATTCAGAAGACAACCCCGTCACCTGTTCGAGAGCGCTCTTTGCTTCATTAAACAATTGGAAAAACCCTTGCGGAAATTGTGCCATGGGTTTAGGCTGGATTCTTCCCCCAGACACCGCCCCACTTTTCAACCAAGTAATACTATCGGCTCTAGCCCAACTCTCGAGGGCTTGTCGATCATCATCAAAAGCATCGCGCTCTGCCATAATTCCGCCTTTTGATTGGCTATTGAGCAAATGCATCACTTGACTAAAATATTTGTTTGCCCACCGTTGCGGATCTTTTGTAGGGCGCACAATTCCATAAAATTGCCGGCTTAACTTATCAAAAGTACCGGTAATACACTCCCATCCCAATTGATTGGGTGGAACCAAAGGCTTATCAGGCGCTTCAAGCAGCTTTCTACCTAAAAATGCCCGTTTGACAATTTTTCTGTTCAACCTTGTTGCTTGAACATGAGGAAAGGTTTTGCTTAAATTTTGGAAATCCTGCTCTGAATAATCGACAAACTTTCCACTTAGAGGCTCAAGAACTTTATAAACCACCTCGCGTTCAAACCAGCGACATTCTACCAATGTCACCATTTTAGGACGTTGATAGCCGCTCCCCTCTTCTCCTTGATACCCCCTCTCGGACTGATAACTTTGTGTCATCCCATCGCTGGTTGAATGTAAAAAACTCTGATGTTTAACCCAATCAGCATTAAGGTCACTCCAATGAACATGGGGAAACATTTCCTGCGCCACAGCAAGGGGTTTTTCATCAATATACCATAAGCGTTGTGCATCAATGAGATTAGGCTTGACAGCACTTGCATCCCACACCATTTTCATCGGGTCTAAACGTGCAATGATTGGTTTTCCTTGCGGATCTTGTTCATAATCAAGGCGTGTATCTGTCCAGCCCATTCCGCAAATAATTGCATCTTGAAAGGCATCGGAATCTTCGTATTCCCCGTCAGCTTCATCACGAAACCACTCAGCCGCCCCTGTCAAAATCTGGTTTGCAAAGGCAGCCCCTTCTTGTCGTGGAATAAATTGCACTTGTCTTTTATTATTGCGCTCAGCCCCAATCACGGCATTAATTAAAGGCGCAATACGGTTAAAAGTCATAACCGGTCTGTTTTGTTCGTGTAAGACAGCCAAGTCTTGCTCATTCCATTGCCGTCCATTATAAAAATCGTAATCTTCTTGGGCATTTTTTCGCCATTTTTCGACATGATCAATATCATCCTGATACCAACCCACGAGTTTTTTAAAGAGAGCTTGATTTTCAAGCGTTTCGATTTGATTAAAAGAAGAATCTGTAGAACTATTCATTAAAAAGCCATCCATGAAGTTTGAGAATGGTGAAACGAGCGATAAGGTTTTTTTCGCGCTCTAGCATTTGGCTGTTCATAAGCCACACACATCAGTCCAAAGGCATCGGCCCCATGGCTTGCCCAATCATGTTCAGCGCCTAGTCCGATATTGCGCTGTTCGTCGCGCTTTTCATGATACCAAGCAAGCGCTTTTCTGCCCGCACATGTCGTTTCACGATTAAACCATAGTGCAGGAAACAACCGCCTTACGGCTTCGATACGCATTTTCACAGCGCCTGTTCCTTGGTTAGGAATTATTTTGGTTTGAAAACCAGCTTGTTGAAGGGCACTTTCAAAACTCACATTATAGACACGATCTTTTGTTGCGCCATCATGAGGCAAAACCATAAGAGCCTTTTCATATCCCCTTTGAAAGACCCAGCCCACATGCTCTGAGAGAGGTTGTCCTTGGGCTTCATAATAATCGAGCACTCGGATTTCCCGTCCAACAAACTGCGCAACCCACAATGCGGTAGCATCGGCCTTTGCTCCTGTTCCCCCGATATCCCAAAAGATTCTCACCTGCATCAAAGGATCACGTGGAACAGTGGTAATCCGCCCTTCCATTTCGGCTTCGAGAAGACATTTCTGATAATAAGCCCCTTGGACAGCTTGGAGATATTCGCCTTCCCAAATATGGTTATACTGCTCTGGTCTTTGCTGCAAATCGTCCATTCGATCACGATTGAGTTTTTCAGGAAATTGCGGATTATCACGCCAATTGATTTCCACCCCTTTGATATGAGGATTATCGACATTTCGGAAACGTTTTTCCACGGCTGCATTTTCATGGCACGGGTTCCATGTGACCCATAATTCTGCATTCCAATCTTTTCCTTCTTCGCGCAAAGTTGGAATAAGTGTTTGCCAAGCAGTCTCAGTCACGGGCTCTGCTTCATCGACCCAACAAAGGAAAACGCGCCCCATTGATTTAATACTTGCGATATTGCGATCAAGCCCAGCAAACACATAGACAATCCGTCCATCTTTTGACTTAATATATTTATCGCCGATTTCATAATAGTCTTGTAAAAAAGGATAAGCTTCGATAGCGCGTTTAATTTCTTCCAAAGAACTTTCATTAAGAGAATTTTGAAATTGCCGTGCACAAAGAATAATACCGCGTTCTCCAGCCATTCCATGGCGATATCCCACCACAGCTGACATCAAAGCAAAAGAACGTGTTTTTCCAGAACCGCGTCCTCCCCAAGCGGCTCGCACATCGGCATTTCCAGTAAAAACAGGAATAAGCTTTGGAATAAGAGCCACTTGAGCCGTATTCTGCTCAATTTTTTGAGAAATTTTCTGAACAGTTGTCATTATAAATTTTCATATTTTAGCAATAATTGCGCTTCACTCTTTTGCTTATCCCAAGTTTAATTATCCCAGAGCAATTGAAGGAAAAGAGCAATTGAACGAAAAACGCCCTTCTCAAAAGCAGCGCTTTACCTTCCTTCATCCTAATATTCAATAAATTTCACTTTTTTGCATGAGATCCCCTTGACCACACCTATGCGCCCCAAAGTCCCTATCCCCCCAAAGATCATTATCTCCAAGGGGTCCCTATTTTCCCCCATCACCGCCCCTCAAACACCGCGCCTGTCATCCCCCAACCACAAGCACGGTATCCCCCACCCAAATCATAGCCTCAGCACATAGCTCTCGGGCATATCCAAAGCCCAATATCCTCCAATATCATGCCCTCTCAAGCATCACCAATCCTCACACTTGTCTATCCCCCAAGATACCCCCACCAAAACACATGTATCCCGCAAGCATAACACTTCTCTCAAGTTTCATGCCCTCACCCATCAAAACACTGTTCCATATCCACCACACAAATACCCTGCACCAAATCCCCTCCAGCACACGGGCCCTTACGGCATCATTCACCAAAGCCCCTTCCAGTATCACGAGCGCCCACAAGCACGATAGCCTCCGCTTCAATTCCCTCAAGATAGGCAATCACCAAAGCAGCCCCCTTCCAAGACATCACCCCACATCACCCACCTCAGCCTAACATTTTTCAATATCACAAGCCTCAGTTATCGAAGTATCACACTTCTCCGGTTCGCTATTTTTTGCATTCACTGGTACAATCTCAATACGCAAAACTGTTTTTGATATCTCCACACCTTCAATAACGAGAAAAGACCAAACCTTCACAAAAATCCAAAACAGTAGATAACATCACGCCCCCTAAGCATTGTACCTCTCGAGTATCACCTCTTCAGCACACGCCCCTCTGTCATCGCCCATAAAATCCGGCGTCTCCACGTAGGAAGCCCAAATATCTCCCACCAAAATATTCTGCTCTCCAGTAAATGCCCAAACATCACAGCGCCTTCTTCAAGCCTCAGTTATCGAAGTATCACACTTCTCCGGTTCGCTATTTTTTGCATTCACTGGTACAATCTCAATACGCAAAACTGTTTTTGATATCTCCACACCTTCAATAACGAGAAAAGACCAAACCTTCACAAAAATCCAAAACAGTAGATAACATCACGCCCCCTAAGCATTGTACCTCTCGAGTATCACCTCTTCAGCACACGCCCCTCTGTCATCGCCCATAAAATCCGGCGTCTCCACGTAGGAAGCCCAAATATCTCCCACCAAAATATTCTGCTCTCCAGTAAATGCCCAAACATCACAGCGCCTTCTTCAAGCCTCAGTTATCGAAGTATCACACTTCTCCGGTTCGCTATTTTTTGCATTCACTGGTACAATCTCAATACGCGAAACTGTTTTAACCTGCCCTTCTCCAGCCCCCTGAAGAGGCAACACTTTTGCCAGCAGCGAAAAAAACGGTACGGGATTATTGAGAGCATGATACTGAAGATAAGACACCAGCCCATCTTCACCATAGTGATATCCAGCCTGCTCCGCCGCTGTCAAAAGAGCTTCATTAAATCGCTTTGTTGTTTTATTTAAAGCCCCTTTTTTCCGCCCTCTTCGACGTAAGGGAAGACAATGTTCATCTACCATCATCATGTTCCTTCCAACTAAAGAGAAACCAAAACCTCAAACACAAAAAATGACATAAAAATCAGCAACAAAATTTGCCAAGCATTCAACAATTAAAAAATGGGACACACCCAAAAAGATAAGAGCCCACATAAAGCCCAAATCCTCCGCATAATTTTACAGATTCACATTTTTACGCTTTTACATCATTACAGAAAAAAGCCAAATGAAACGCTCAAATCACTACCCCGCACCGTTCTGTAAACACGGGTCTGTCAACAAGCTGATTTCTCGTCTATCAGATTTCCCTGCTGATTATTTCATATGGCTATCCCACACTTCAAAGAATGGTGTTTCATCAAACACGCCAGATAAGCTCTGATCTACAATTCGGCTTCAAAAAGCAAATTTTCCTCTGCTGAATAAAGCTTCCACCCCGCACCGGTTTTAAACTATCATCCAACCTCTTACCCAATAAATTCCCCTACTAACATCAGATTACCGCCCCCAAACATCCCTATTTTACAGTATAACAGACTAAAAAATATTTTAATTTTCTTGCCAATCTTCTGAAACTACTTTATTGATAGTTCTGTGTTTTTGATCGTCCACGCAACGGTCAAATAGGGATTTGAAAGCCCGAACGCTCAGTACATAAATTTATCCCGCTTTGCGGATATCCCGGAATTCCGGGAGCTTTTGCTATGTCCAAGTGCTTGTCAGCACTAAAAGCAAAAGGCTGGCTGAGCTCAGTGCTTTCAAACTCCCGGAATACTCATGCGAGGGCGCTCGCAACCGGAGGGGAGCTTGAATTGCAAACTAAAAATTCACATTTTAATGACATTTCAATAGGTAAAAGAATCCGTTATAGACGACTTTCAATGGGACTTTCTCAAAAGGAATTAGGAAGCCATTTAGGTGTCAGTTTTCAACAAATCCAGAAATATGAAAAAGGTTTAAATCGTGTAAGCGCGGGGTGTTTGCTCGAAATTGCTAAAAAACTAGAGGTTCCTATGAACTTTTTTTATGCGGACCTTTTAACAGCAGATATTCCCACAAAAGAACATGCCTTACACCACGATCAAGACACATACAGCGAAAAAGAACACGCCCTTTTGAAAAACTTTAGAGAGCTCCAGCCGAAAAAACAAAAAGCAATCTTGTGGTTGATTTCTGATTAAGCAAAAGCGCACCCATCAACATCCCTCGCCAATATTCCCCTCTGCCTAAAGCCTTGCCGCCTGATACCACCACATCTCAAAAAACGGTTTAGGCACCGGTTTACGACATCATAGGATAACAAACTTCAAAATAGGATAAAAACACCAAAACCTTGGAAAAACATCCCCACCCCTCTCACAGAATCTTATCAAAAGATCTCTTCTGATTTAAACGCACAATTCCGATTGTATCATTATGATACCTTTTTACATTTACCTTGTCAAGTTTTTATATTTTTCTTTTGATATTTTTGTGTTTTTCTTTAAGGGAGCCACATCCCTCAAAACACTTTTCCTGCAAAATGCCCCTCATACAAAACACAATGTCTAAAACAACAAGAGCTAAAATAGGATTTTTCCTAAATAGGTATCCCTCTAAATAGGCTTTCCCCTCTAAATAGGATTTCATTGTATTTCTCATTCCACCCGCTTACTAAAAAAACACCTCTCAATGCTTCTCACACCCATTTCACGGATATCCCCCATACAAATATAGATGCAACTATAATTGTTAAGTTCCGCATAGAATATAAACGCCCACCACGATTTTTCTCTCTTCACATCTCTTTACACATCAGCTCTGCAATCTGTTCACAGCCATTCCCCACACACTCTTCTCCAGAAAACGCACTTCAACAGCACTCTTCATCCCAACTTTCTCCTCCATTCACGAAGACACTTCCCCCAATCCTTCTCACCACTCCATACAATAACAATATATTGATTTATAATGATAATTTAGCATTATTTATATTGATTGAGAGTTCCGAATATCGTAAGATTCTCTCATTTCAAATCCCTCCCATGTTAAATCAATCAAAATCATTCGCTTCCACGTTAAAAGCAAGGAGAGCCCGTGTAAAACTATTAAGAAAGGAGTAAAAATGGCTCTTATGAACCTTTCCAAGAGCTGTCACAACATTAGGGGCTAGCAAATATAATGATAATACCCAGCTTGCTTCTTCATAAGTGTAAAGATAGGGGTGCTCAATGGATTTATCATTATACCATGACAAAAAACACGCACAATATATAAATCCACAAATCCCTCACTTCACTCTTACAGATTCACATTTTTACGCTTTTACACATTTACAAAACGCAGCCAAAGGAAACTCCCAAACCACCACGCGACAATTTGATAAAAACAAAACACCTTTCCAACAATCTCAAACAACAGATTTCTGTAAAGAGTTCATATGAATTTGATTGTTTAGATCTGACTATTAGATTGGCATATAGAGCCGTAGAACAGAAAGTAATTTTCTATAAGACAGAAACGATAAAAGCGCTATATAACTGAGACAGAACATGAAGGATTGCAAACAGATAAAACGACATCTTTCTTCGTTACAACACTGAAATTGTAAACGAGACGACGGATAATTGTCATCTGAATATGTAATTTTCACATCTGCAAATTTTTATTGATTAATTTAATCCCAACACTTCCCCTGAAACACATTTCTTCATTATCTACTTCTTTGAGACAAACCGGCAAAGGGGTTTCATCTATTATAAGTGCGAATATAATAACGCGTTACTCCAACCTCATCATAAGAAACCATAGACAGAATACCTATCTTTATTGGCGTTATTTGATAAGTCAAAATTACACCATTTTGCTGTTTGTTTGGTTGATCTGTATAGATCACGTTATATCCATTCCGTCGCAAGAGATTAATAAATACAGGAGTAAAGTTGTCTTCTGTTTTATTTTTTTTCACAATAAGTGTTGTTGTAGCGGGCGGTAAAGGTTTTTTAAGATTACGAACAAAATCGTTAGCAATTAATTTTATATCATCTTGCGTAATATTTGGACTGACATAATTTGATGAATAATTATTGATAGATGCACAACCAGCCACCAAGACAAGAGGCAACGGAAATAAATATTTTGACATCTAGACTTCCCCTATTAATTGTATTCTCTTCTGAGAAGCTCCTACACCAGAAATAAGAGCATCCTTTCAAAGAATAGCCTTAACAACATACTGCTTTACTATCAAGCATTAGTTAATCACTTTCTCGCTTGTTTAAAAAACGACCACCATCTCTCATAGTACTCAAAGCTTATGTTTAAGACACAAAATATATATGTTAAAAGTACGAAAAAACACATGTAAAGCATATAGTATATGTATACTTACTTTCATGGTGTGTTGCATTACATAAACCAACGCACAGCACCCTTCATTTCCCCTCCATTCACGAAGACACTTCCCCCAATCCTTCTCACCCCTCCATATCATGACAAAAAAACACGCACAATATATGAACCCATAAATCCTCCACTTCACTTTTACAGATTCACATTTTTACGCTTCTCCATATTTACAGAACAAAGCCAAGGAAAGGTTCACCACCCCGTACCACTCTATAAACAACGGTCTGTAAAGAATTCAAATGCTTGCCTAGCAAGTTTCCACCACTGACCACTCATTCGTTTCAGATCACCCCCTTCAAAAAGCGGTGTTTTTACCTCATGAATAAGATAATGAGCAAACCGTCTTTAAAAAAAAGAAACGGCATGGAGATATCAAATATATCAATGGTCGTCATCGACTGTCGTGTTAAGAGGTGTTAACTCTTTATTTTTCTTAATTTTTACAACGCCAATAATTCCCGTGGAAATAATTAATGCGGACATCGCTAAAAAAGAGCTTAACAATCCCACGAGAGCCAAAAGTCCAGCAATAAAGCCAGACATTGCTTCCGCAGAGTTTGCTAAAGTTGAAAAGGTTCCAAAACTCTTACCAAAATCTTCACGACGAGAATATAATTGAATAGCTGAGACTAAACCAATATCCACAAAGGCACCAATAAATCCTAAAACAAATGCTAACACGAGAAGGAATTTTAAATAAATTTCTGCAGCTAAGGGCATAACAAACAGAATAACCCCATAAAGAAGCCAAAATATCATGAGCTTCAACGAAGTAATATTTAATATAATTTTACTATATAACAAACCACCAACAATAGTTCCAACAGCCATGAGAGAAAAAATATAACTCACAAAGCTTTCCTCTCCCCCCACAAAAAGAACAAAAGCTGGAATTAAAAATCTTAAAATTGCACCCGTAAAGAGAATAGCAAACGACGATCCAACGAGCGTAATAAATAAATTATTATTTTCTGTAGAAATATATTTAAGATATGAAGCTGTTTCTCTATAAATTTTTATAAAATTGAATGATTTATTCTCGCTTGAATTTAAATTCATGAGATTAAATAACATGATAATAGATATAAAATAGGTAAAAAAATCAAAAATGAGTACTGCCGATTTATTTGCTAAAAAAAGCAGTATGGAACAAACCAAAGGGCCAATGACGGCTGCCGTTTCCATGATAATTTGAGCAATGCTATTGGCCTTTGTAAGATCTTTTATTGAAAACATTCTGGGAATAGCAGCTTGAAAACTTGGTTGGAAAATACTTCTTCCTATCGTTGTACATATTGCTGCAAAAATAAGAACAATGATATGTGCCGTACCTGTTATATAAGTTATAAAAACAAACAATGAAGCTAATAATCTAACAACTTCACTTAAGATCATATTTTTCTTCAAAGAAAAATTATCCGCTAACCAACCTCCTATAGGGCCAAAAAAGAGAAAAGGGATAAATCGAAAAAAATACACAAGACCTGTAAAAAAGGTGTTATCTGTTAATTCTAAGACCAGTAAAATAAAAACAACTTCATAAGCATAATCACCAACTTTGGAAATAAAGAGAGAGCAAAAAAGAGCTAATGGACTCTTTTTTAAAAACAAATTCATATCAACCATCCGATATTAAACTTTTCTACACTTAAAGTTACACTTCCTTCGATACAATTGGTGATATGAACTTCAGAAGAGTCTTTTATTCTAATAAATCGCTTAATAAGTTAAGTGAAAATTTTTAAAGAAATACTCCTCTTGATATAAGCATTTACTCTAATATCAAGTAATATATTAATTTTTCTTGCTTATTTGCTTTAAAAAAAGAAAGAATGTAAAAATTATGAGATCACAATCTTCCATATTATTACATTGACCTCCGCCCCACGTTTCAAAGAATGAAAATTCCCAACCAGCACTAATCTACAATCCCACGTCAAAAAGCAGCTTTCCCCACAAAATAAAGCTTACACCCAACCACGCCTCAAACGACAGCACTTCGTCAGGCTCGACAAATCAAGCCCTATCTCCTCGCCATCCATCACGCATCTCTTTGCAACACCCGCCTTACCCATACTCTCCTCTTATCCATGCGCACTCTCTTCATCCTCCATTCCCCCTTTTCTCTCCCATCACACACTTAACAACTGAACACCCCTCTTCCTCCCAGCTTCCCCCTCCATTCACGAAAACACTTCCCCCCAATCCTCGCACCACATTCCACGCCCCCAAAAGCCCAAAGTGACCAAAAACACGCACAATATATAAACCACAAATCCCCCACTTCACTTTTACGGATATACATTTTTACGCTTTTACATCTTTAAAGAACAAAGCCAACGAAAGGTTCACCACCCCACACCGCTCTATAAACAACAGTCTGTAAACGAACCCAGCTTTTTGCCTAGTACCCTTACAATCTTCAGACACCCCACCTCAAACGACAGCACTTCATCAGGCTCAACAAATCAAGCCCTATCTCCTCGCCATCCTTCACGCATCTCTTTGCAACACCCGCCTTACCCACACTCTCCTCTTATCCATGCGCACTCTCTTCATCCTCCATTCCCCCTTTTTCTCTCCCATCACACACTTAACAACTGAACACCCCTCTTCCTCTAAACGTCTCCCTCCATTCACGAAGACACTTCCCCCCAATCCTCGCACCACATTCCACGCCCCCAAAAGCCCAAAGTGACCAAAAACACGCACAATATATAAATCCACAAATATATAAATCCATAAGTCCTCCGTTTCACTTTTACGGATATACGTTTTTACGTTTTTACATCTTTACAGAACGAAACCAACGAAAGGTTCACCACCCCGCACCGCTCTATAAACAATAGTCTATAAACGAACCCAGCTTTTTGCCTAGTACCCTTACAGTCTTCAGACACCCCCCCTCAAACGACAACACTTCATCAGGCTCAACAAATCAAGCCCTGCCCTCAAATATTCTAGCTCTTCACTCCCCCTAAAAGAGCAGTGTTTTACAGCATAATAGAATAGAAAATTCTTGATTGTTCTTGCCAATCTTCTGAAATTACTTTATCACTTAAAGTGTAATTTTGGTCGTCTACGCAACGATCAATAGGGATTAAAAACCCGAAGACTTGACACATAAATTTATCCCGCTTTGCGGGTATCCCGGGATTCCGGGAGATTTTGTTATGTCCAGGTGCTTTGGCACTAAAAGCAAAAAGCTGAGTCAAGTCAGTGTTTTTAACTCCCGGAATACCAATGCGAGGGCGCTCGCCCCCAGCGGGGGCTTGAAGTGCCAACCAAAAATCCATATTTTGCACTTTTTTAAAAAGTACCCAATCTTATAGTCTTTGATATTATTTTAATTTTTCTTGCCAATTTTCTGAAATTGCCTTATGAATTGACCTGTGTTTTTGATCGTATACGCAGCGGTCAAATAGGGAGCTAAAAGCCCGAAAACTCGTACATGAATTTGTCCCGCTTTGCGGATATCCCGGAATTCCGGGAGTTTTTGCTATGTCCAGGTGCTTCCCAGCACTAAAAGCAAAAAAACTGATTCGAGTTCAGTACTTTTAGACTCCCGGAATACCAATGCGAGGGCGCTCGCAACCGGAGGGGGGCTTGAAGTGCCAACTAAAAATCCACATTTTATCGACATTCTGATAGGCAAAAGAATCCGTCACAGACGCATTGCAATGGGAGTTTCCCAAAAAGAATTAGGATGCCATTTAAGCGTCAGTTTCCAACAAATCCAAAAATACGAAAAAGGCTTAAACCGTGTAAGTGCCAAATGTTTACTGGAAATCGCCCAAAAACTAGAGGTTCCCGTAAACTTTTTTTATGCAGACATTGCCACAAAAGAAGATCTTCCCACAAAAGAAACTCTCTTACACCACAATCAAGAAACCTATAGCGAAAAAGAACACACCCTTTTAAAAAACTTTAGAGAACTTCAGCCGAAAAAACAAAAAGCAATCTTGTGGTTGATTTCTGATTAAGCAAAAGCGCAACGATCAACATCATTCCATTCATATTCCCCTTAAGTCGAATTCAAACCAGCACACCCCTTCAAAGAGCAATGTTTTACGGCGAATAAACAGCATTTCTCTTTAACGCTTTTACGCACAAAGCAATAAAGCAATAAAGCAATCCCTCTTGTGACTTCACTTATAACATTGTAAGAAAATAGCTTTCACGACAAACAGAAGTAAAAGAATCCTACGATATTCGAGAACGCTCATTTAACATGCAAAAACACCGACCACTCCCTTTGCTTTGCAATAAAACACCGCTGTTTCATCGTGAATTTTTCTAAATCAGCACGCTTCAAAGAGCGGTGTTATCGCATAATAGGATTATCACCGCCCTTTATAGCGTGAATTTTTCCACACTTAATCTTCAGGCAAAAATTCCAACCGATCTCCTTGTTTTGTAATTTTCACCGTCGTCTCATCGTGAATTTTCCCAAATAAGATATTTTCCGCCAGTGGATCTTGAATTTCTTTTTGGATAATCCGTTTAAGCGGACGCGCACCATAGAGCGGATCATAGCCCTTATCGGCAAGAAATTTTCTCACCTCTGGCTCGATTTGCAAAGTTATTTTGCGTTCATTGAGCAAATTTTGCAAATGTTCTATCTGAATATCGACGATCGCTTCCATATCGTGACGTTGCAGCCTTTGAAAGAGAATAATCTCATCAATACGGTTTAAAAACTCAGGACGGAAAGCCGCTTTCACGACATTCATAACATCATTTTTTGCCTGCTCAACGGTTTGCCCTTCAGGCAAAGCAGTTAAAAACTCAGCACCAAGATTAGAAGTCATAATCAGCAAGGTATTGCGAAAATCGACGGTACGTCCTTGACTATCGGTCAAACGTCCCTCATCCAACACTTGCAACAAGAGATTAAAAATATCAGGGTGTGCTTTTTCAATTTCGTCGAATAGAATGACCTGGTAAGGTCTTCTACGTACAGCTTCCGTCAGCACGCCTCCCTCTTCATAACCGACATATCCAGGTGGCGCCCCAATCAGCCGCGCCCCAGCATGCTTTTCCATATATTCCGACATATCGATGCGCAACATGGCATTGGAGTCTTGGAAAAGAAAAGCGGCAAGTGCTTTGGTTAATTCGGTTTTTCCCACACCGGTAGGACCCAAAAACATGAAAGAGCCAAGCGGGCGATTGGGATCTTGCAACCCTGCGCGCGCACGGCGTACAGCGCGAGAAACAGCTTGAACAGCCTCTCCCTGCCCAATCACACGTTTGCTAATTTCATCTTCCATACGCAACAGCGCCTCCCGTTCTGCCTCCAGCATTCGATCAACAGGAATACCGGTCCAGCGTGAAACAATCCGCGCCACATGTTCAGCAGTAACCGTCTCTTCAACGAGATGATTTTGTTGATCATCATTTTCCGCAATGCTCAATTGTTTTTCGAGTTCAGGAATAACGCTATAAGCGAGCTCTCCAGCGCGTTGGAATTGTCCATCACGTTGTGCAATAGCCAAAGCATTACGTGCTTCTTCGAGTTGTTTTTTCAAATCAGCAGCATGCCCTAATTTTTGTTTCTCAGCCTGCCAAGCACTTGTCATCTCAGCGGACTGTTGTTCCAATGTTTTGAGTTCCTCCTGCACATTTTCCAAACGTTCTTTTGCTGTTGGCTCGACATCTGTTTTCAAAGCTTCCCGTTCGATCTTCAACTGTAAAATACGCCGATCAACAGCATCGAGTTCTTCCGGCTTTGAATCGACCTGCATGCGCAACCGTGCCGCCGCTTCATCGATAAGGTCAATAGCTTTATCCGGCAAGAAGCGATCCGTAATATAGCGGTTAGACAAACGCGCCGCCGCAATCAAAGCACTATCAGCCAAGCGCACTTTGTGATGTTGTTCATATTTTTCCTTAATACCGCGCAAGATAGAAATAGTATCCTCCAAAGAGGGTTCCGGTACAAAGACAGGCTGAAAGCGGCGTGCAAGAGCAGCATCTTTTTCGACATATTTTCGATATTCATCGAGCGTAGTAGCCCCCACACAATGGAGTTCTCCGCGTGCAAGAGCAGGTTTTAACAAGTTAGAAGCATCCATAGGACCGTCAGATTTTCCAGCCCCAACGAGATTATGCAATTCATCGATAAACAAAATGATCTGCCCATTTTCAGCTTGCACCTCTGCCAACACCGCTTTGAGGCGCTCTTCGAATTCCCCACGATATTTTGCACCAGCGATAAGCGCTCCCATATCCAACGCATGAAGCTGTTTATCCCGCAAAGTTTCAGGCACATCGCCATTAACAATGCGCAATGCCAACCCTTCCACGATAGCTGTTTTCCCCACCCCTGGTTCACCAATAAGCACAGGATTATTTTTGGTCCGCCGAGAGAGCACCTGAATAGTGCGGCGGATTTCCTCTTCCCGCCCAATCACAGGGTCGAGTTTTCCTTCACGGGCATCTTTTGTGAGATCACGGGCATATTTTTGCAAAGCATCATATTGGCTTTCGGCATGGGGGCTTGTTGCTGTTTTTCCTTTCCGCAAATCATTAATAGCCTCATTAAGCGCCTGCGCTGTCAACCCTCCGTTTGTAAGAATATCAGCAGTTTTTGCGGTCTTTTCCATGATCAGCGCTTGCAACACACGCTCAACGGTCACAAATTGATCACCGGCTTTTTTCGCCAAATCTTCCGCCATGTTAAAGACTTTTGCCAACGGCTGAGAGAGATAGAGCTGTCCATTCCCCCCTTGCACTTTAGGCAAAGCATCAAGTGCTTCGTTAAGCGCCTTTCGAATAAGAGTAAGATCACCACCCGCTTTTTGGATCAGTGATGCTGCCAATCCTTGAGAATCGTCTAACAACACTTTCAACAGATGCTCCGGCAAAAACTGCTGATGATCAGAAGCAAGGGCACTACTTTGTGCTGATTGTAAAAAACCCTGCACGCGTTCGCTATATTTTTCCAAATTCATTTTTTTTCCTTAAATCTCAAGCCACCACCGCACTTTAAATTCCCCCAACATTCCACAAAAGAGACATCTTCAAAGGACAGCCCACCCCCCACAAAACACCGCAAATGATGCCGCATGAAGAAGAACCGTAGTGCTAAAAAGAATATGGGTTTTTACACGCCTCATAGCAAGAGGGAGAAAAAAATACGCTATCAATTTAAACAAAAACCGCAACTCCCCTATACGCCCCACCAGCCCAGCTTCCCCACCAGCCCAACCCCAACCGGCCTAGCCCCACTATTACAGTCTCTTCACCCCCAATGCTCCCATCGATGTCAGACAAAAGCCCACCATGACAAAAACACGCACAACACATAGCCCCCCCACCTTTCTCACAAACACATTTTTACGCTTTTACATCTTTACAGAACGAAGCCAACGAAAGGCTTACCACCCCACACCGCTTTGTAAACACTGTTCTGTAAAAGAACCCAGCTTTTTGCCTAGTCCCCCGTCTTCAGACTCCCCTCCTCAAACGACAGCACTTCATCAGGCTCAACAAATCAAGCTCTATCTCCTTAAATCACCATTCCTTCACGCATCTCTTTGCACCACCGCCTTACCAACACTCTCCTCCTATCCATGCGCACTCTCTTCATTCTCCCTTCCCGTTTTGCTCTCCCGTCACACACTCACAACTTAACAGCACTCTTCCTCCCAACTTCCATTCACAGACTCTTTCCTCCATTTATCTCGCCACATTTCTCACCATGACAAAAACACACACAACACATAGCCCCCCACTCCTTTCTCACAAACACATTTTTACGCTTTTACATCTTTACAGAACAAAGCCAACGAAAGGTTCACCACCCCACATCGCTTTGTAAACACTGTTCTGTAAACAATCCAACGTCTTATCTCAAAGGCCCCCTACTGACCACTCATTCGTTTCAGATCACCTTCCATTCCTCCCACACTCTTCTCCAACCAACGCACTCAACAACACTCTCCATTTCTCTTCCAGTCTGGCACCTCCCCCAATCCTCTCACTACATTCTATGTCAGACAAAAGCCCAACGTAACCAAAACACGCACAATATATAAATCCACAAATCCTCCGCTTCACTTTTACGGATATACATTTTTACGCTTTTACATCTTTACAGAACAAAGCCAACGAAAGGCTCACCACTCCACACCGCTTTGTAAACACTGTTCTGTAAATAATTCAAATACTTGTCTAGCAAGTTTCCACCACTGACCACGCATTCGTTTCAGATCACCTTCCATTCCTCCCACACTCTTCTCCAACCAACGCACTCAACAACACTCTCCATTTCTCTTCCAGTCTGGCACCTCCCCCAATCCTCTCACTACATTCTATGTCAGACAAAAGCCCAACGTAACCAAAACACGCACAATATATAAATCCACAAATCCTCCGCTTCACTTTTACGGATATACATTTTTACGCTTTTACATCTTTACAGAACAAAGCCAACGAAAGGTTCACCACCCCACACCGCTTTGTAAACACTGTTCTGTAAACAATCCAACTTCTTATCTCAAAGGCCCCCTACTGATCACTTTGTATAGTTATCACCCACCCCACAAACGAAACTGTTTCATTAGACTAGACAGATAAGTCCAGCCTAAAACATTTATCACACACTCTAAAAAACGCCTAAATGTGAATATTGATTATGCTGATATCACACCCCTCCAAATAGCGCCGTTTTATGGCATAACAGAATAGAAAATTTTTGATTGTTCTTGCCAATCTTCTGAAATTACTTTATCACTTAAAGTGTCATTTTGATCGTCTACGCAGCGATCAACAGGGAAAACAGGCCCTAAACCCTAGCGTACAATTGAGCCTACTCTTGTGGGTTTCCCGGAATTCCGGGAGTTTTTTGCTATGTCCAGGTGCGTTTCCGCACTAAAAGCAAAAAGCTGACTAGGGTTCAGTACTTGTTGCTCTCGGAATACCAATGCGAGGGCGCTCGCAACCGGAGGGGGTGTAAAGTTCCAACTAAAAATCCAAATTTTATCGACATTTCTGATTAAGCAAAAGACGCGATTTATAATCCATATTTCGCACTTTTTAAAAAGTACCCAATCATATAGTCTTTGAGATTATTTTCATTGTTCTTGCCAATCTTCTGAAATTACTTTATCACTTAAAGTGTCATTTTGATCGTCTACGCAGCGATCAACAGGGAAAACAGGCCCTAAACCCTAGCGTAAAATGAGCCCACTTTTGCGAGTATCCTTAGAATTCCGGGAGTTTTTGCCATGTCCAGGTGCTTTAAGCACTAAAAGCAAAAAACTGACTAGAGCTCAGTATTTTGACTCCCGGAATACCAATGCGAGGGCGCTCGCAACCGGAGGGGGGGGCTTGAAGTGCCAACTAAAAATCAAAATTTTTCGACATTTCTGATTAAGCAAAAGACGCGATTTATAATCCATATTTCGCACTTTTTTAAAAAGTACCCAATTTTATAGTCTTTGAGATTATTTTCATTTCTCTTGCCAATCTTCTGAAATTACTTTATTGATAAGCACGTGTTTTTGATCGTCCACGCAACGATCAATAGGGAACTAAAAGCCCTAAATCCGAGCGTACAATTGAGCCTACTTTTGTGGGTATCCCGGAATTCCGGGAGTTTTTGCTATGTCCAGGTGCTTTAAGCACTAAAAGCAAAAAAACTGACTCGGATTCAGTACTTTTAGACTCCCGGAATACCAATGCGAGGGCGCTCGCAACCGGAGGGGGGGCTTGAAGTGCCAACTAAAAATCCAAATTTTATCGACATTCTGATAGGCAAAAGAATCCGCCACAGACGCATTTCAATGAGCCTTTCCCAAAAAGAATTAGGAAGCCATTTAGGTGTCAGTTTTCAACAAATCCAAAAATACGAAAAAGGCTTCAATCGTGTAAGCGCAGGATGTTTACTCAAAATCGCCCAAAAACTGGAAGTTCCTATAAGCTTTTTTTATGCAGACATTGCTACAAAAGAAGATATCTCAACAAAAGAAAATACCCCACTCCGTGATCAAGAAACCTATAGCGAAAAAGAACACACTCTTTTGAAAAACTTTAGAGACCTCCAGCCAAAAAAACAAAAAGCAATCTTGTGGTTGATTTCTGATTAGGAAAAAGAGCAACAATTAACATACCCCTCTGCCTAAAGTTTCCCATACCTGATATCACCATACCTCCAAGAGTGATGTTTTATGGCATATAAGATAATTCACACTATAGCTTGTTTTCTGTTTCCATTATTGCGTCAAGCCAAGCTGATTGAGGATTAGCAGCTGAGTTTTTAAGTTTGACTATTCGTAGCAAAGCGGAGTTAAACAAAAATGACATTATCGCTCAAAACCATGCCCCCTATTGAGTTTACGAGACGGTAGAACAGTGTCAAGAAAACAAAGCCCCGAAAAAAAAACAAAAATATGAGCGGTTAAGTAAAAATCAAAAATTGAATCTATAACGTTGAAAAAGCTGCTCTATGTTAGATTATCTCCACGTCCTCTAAACCTCAGAAAAATGATTTAAAACATTTGTTTTATTGATGAGCCAATCATTGAGAACGAATAATAGACAAAGAACGGTTCACCAATATCCTGATAGCCAATAAACAGAATAATCCACTCAATCCAGAAAGAAGGAACAATTTTCCAGCCGAAGTGTGACCTAAAACAAACGCTCCAACAAACGGCGCCACCAACATAGCTAAATTTTGTATAGACTGCACCCATCCGGAAGCCAATCCAATCTGTTCATTGAAATTGCTTACCAGATAAACATTAGAAGATATGGAAAAGTAAGCGCTAACCATTCCAATAAGGAAAAAACAAAGCAACAAAGTCTCAATACGGAGTAAATCAAAGTAAAAAAAGCACACTGAGATCATGACAAAACCAATCATTGTTGACATTGCCGGCATTAACAACTCCGATATTTTGCCTGTAAGGGGTTTATGCTTTGATTGTTTCACACGCCAAAACCCATAGAGAAAATTACCAATCGCTGAAGCAGATACCAGTATTCCAAGAGTCTGTTTATTCATTTTCATTGTGCTGAGAATAACGGGCAACTGATTATTCACCATAAAGACCATGGCAAAATACACAAACACCACCGCCACATAGGCATACCAAGCTGTCCCATAAAGCCTCTGCTGTGCTTGCGTGGTATTCGCTTTTTTTATTCTTAGCGACGAGACAGGTTGTGCACCAAGACAACAAAACACGATAAAGCCTAGCAATGTCAAAAATCCAGAAAATAATAAAGTATATGTATCTGATAAAAGTACAGACAGAGCACTCCCCAAAGCAGGTCCTATCATCTTTGCTGCGCTATTGATCATGTTAAGCACAGAATAGTAACGAGTCCGTCCGTGTTCAGGCACAGAATTTGCACTAAGAACGGAAATTGCAGGCATGGCTAGACTGTTGAATGTCGCTCGAATAACTGCCAGTATAATAAATCCTTGCAGACTCGTCGCCAGCAATAAACCGACAGTACATAGCGCCCGTAACAGCAGTGACGCCCGCAACCAATGGATCATAGAACGGTGACTTACCAACATTCCAATTGGCTTAGACAGAACGATACCAGGGAATAATGTTGCCGCTCCAATAAAAGCGACATCATATTGATTAGCTTTCCAAGTGAACACAGATACGGTCAAAATCACGATATAATCAATCCAGCCCCCAAATGACACCATACCATTACCCAGCAAAAGCACCAACAAGCGATTTTTTATTGCCCCACCTCTTTGCACCAAAACACGCCCCCTTCTTTTTCCTTAGCAATACTGATTAGATGACCAATTTTTTCTCATACCCTAAAAGCATCAACGACCTTCCTGCAACAAAGCACCAACAAGCGATTTTTTATTGCCCCACCTCTTTGCACCAAAACACGCACCCCTTCTTTTTCGTTAGCAATACTGATTGAACTATCAATTTTTCCTCACACCCTAAAGGCACCAACAACTTTCACGCAACAAAGCACCAACAAGCGATTTTTTATTGCCCCACCTCTTTGCACCAAAACACGCACCCCTTCTTTTTCGTTAGCAATACTGATTAGATGATCAATTTTTTCTTACACCCTAAAAGCATCAACGACCTTCCTGCAACAAAGCACTATCGACCTTCCTGTAACAAGGCAATTTATAATTATCCATGGAAACCACTGGGGATAAGTCTTAGATATGTATTAAAACTTCCATCGTTGATTGAACTTAATCTGCGTCTTTGCGAATGACGACAATAACCAAGCCATTAATCCAGCTCTTGAATCCATTGATATAGGATAATCCCGCGCGCCTTCCTTTAGCTCCCACACAAAAAAAACGCTCTGAGCGTCCTCTTCTCAAGAGGAAGACCCCTTTATTCTTCTTCATCACTTTTCTGTGGAGGAGGCGGTAAAATATAAGAGCCTGAAAGCCAACGATTAAGATCAATGGCTCGGCACCGTGTGGAACAAAAAGGATATGAAGATTTTTGTGACATTTGACCACAAATAGGACAAGGATGCGGAGGACGGGTCTCTTTTTGCAAATTTAGCTCTTTTTGTTCTTGGCGCACCTTTGTCTTCTGCTCGTTCATTAACTTTTCTTCTGTTCCTTTTTTTTCATTTTTTTTCTCTTTTTGTTGCTTTTCACCTTGCATTGAACTTGCCTTACAGTTTTTCTAATGCGTTTCTTCAGCCCAGTGAGTGAAAAGTGGATAGTGATAAGCGATCAAGAGATCGGCTGTTTCAGCCAAAGGCAATCCCACAACATTAGAATAAGATCCCCTGATATAGACAACAAAAGCACCGGCTTTTCCTTGGATAGCGTAGCCACCCGCTTTCCCTTGCCATTCTCCTGAAGCAAGGTAAGCCTTCATCACGGCAGGGGTTAAGCGTCTAAAACGGACACGACTTTCAACCAATTTTACGGTTATTTTTCCATGTTCATTGAGCGCACAAATGGCGCCATAGACCTTATGCGAACGCCCAGAAAGGTATCGTAAACATTCATAAGCCTCATCCTCGCTTTCTGGTTTGGGGAGAATGGTCCGCCCCACAGCCACCACCGTATCAGCCGCTAAGATAATCATTTTCTGTCCAGGTAATTTTTCTTGACCATTCTGCAACTCGTCTTGACCATTCTGACTGTACCAGCGCAAAATCTCTTGGGCTTTCAGCGCTTTTTCTTTTGCCAAACGTTTGGCAAGCTTTGCAGGATGTTCTTTTAATTTTGGTGTTTCATCAATATCACTTGCATAAACCTGCTGCGGATCAATCCCTATTTGTGCCAAGAGCGCTAAACGCCTTGGCGAAGCGGAGGCAAGCACCAAATGAATTTCTTCTGTAAGAGTATCTGCCAAACGTTTTTCCCCCCACTCTCTTATATTTCTCATTTCCACCCCTTCACAATTGACTTCCCTCTCACCCCCCTTTTACGCACCCCCTTTTACGCGGCCCCCTTTAAGCGCCCCCTTTTACGCACCATTAATCTCCTTATCCTTTTTTTGCATTGATTTTACAGTTTTTCAAGGACCTTCAAATACTTCCCTTTTCTCACTCATGAAAAGCAAACTAAAAAACTGTTAAAAAATAATAGAAATAATATGATAGCTTTTAGAAAAAAGTGCAAGCCACCCACGAGGCTACTTATAGCGATATGTAATACGCCCTTTTGTCAAATCATAAGGTGTCATTTCCACCATGATTTTATCACCGGCCAACACCCGTATACGATTTTTCCGCATTCTACCAGCGGTATGGGCAATAATTTCATGATCATTTTCCAGTTTCACACGAAACATCGCGTTAGGTAAGAGTTCAGTAACGATACCAGAAAATTCTAAAACTTCTTCTTTTGACATAAACAAACATTTCCTTTACAGTGCACATATTTTGTTAAGCTGCGCGTTATTTCCAGCGTTCATACCCTATTTTCTTAAGTTTGTGAATAAAAATTCCACAAAAAGGGAAAGGTTTTTCAAGTTTACTCTCTCATGTTCTCAAAAAACATCACCTCACACCTTAAGAATCAAAACTTTCTCTCCACCAATTTTACCCGCTAATTTCCTTCAATTTTTATGATGATTTTGGTTTCAGTATGACAAGAAATTACGCTAATTTTTCCCCTAAAGCATTTTCCCAATACCTCTGACTAATCCCTCCACAACTTACAAACAATCCTCCTCCCTCCAACTTTTCCTCACCTTCCGCCTTCCACACCTTAAACATGCGCCCTTCAAATAAACACCACTCCCCACACCAAAAGCCCCCTCCTTTTTTCAAAACCTTGTCCATTCTTCACACACCATTCACAACATGCTTCACCGCCCCCCCTCCACACTCTATGTATTCCCGTACACCCTTGCCCCATTTTCTCTCTCTCCACACATTTCCTCTAAGCCACTCCTTTCATTTATGTTGCTCTCCCTACCTTCGAAAACACGATCCCCATACATTGCGTATCATTAACCACAACGCCCCTAACAACATAAAGCCTTTCCTTTTTTGCACATTTCCGTTTTCACGCTTTTACAGATTCACAGAATAAAGCCAAATGAAACTTCCACCCCACGCCACTCTATAAACAATAGTATTAACCCAGCTTCTTGCCTAGCCAATCTCCCCCAAGCACTTCAGATCACCCACCCTCAAACGAGCTTATTTCATCAAACGCGACAAAAAAATCCAGCCTAAAATATTCATCACACTCTAAAAAAACACGTTGATAAATTGATATGCCGGATATCACCACCCCTATAAGCTCCCCTTCTAATCATGATTTCGGAGCCGCGTGAGAGGGACAAAACAAGCCGTTAAGTTCTTGGGTCAAGGACGCCGTTAGGCGCCATGTAATGGTCTCCTTGACCTTAAGAACCTAGGATTGTTAGTCCCCTCATTAAACGCGGGTCTGATCTCATGATTTTGGTGAGCGTTCCGGAGAGTTTGAGAGGCGGAAAGCCTCTCATTAAAAAATAAAGTTTATAAATAAAAACTATTTTTATTTGCCAATCTTCTGAAATTACTTTATCACTTAAAGTGTAAGTTTGGTCGTATACGCAACGATCAATAGGGGATCAAAAACCCGAAAGCTTAATACATAAATTTATCCCGCATTGCGAGTATCCCGGAATTCCGGGAGATTTTGCTATGTCCAGGTGCGTTTCCGCACTAAAAGCAAAAAGCTGAGTCAAGTCAGTGTTTTCAGACTCCCGGAATACCAATGCGAGGGCGCTCGCAACCGGAGGGGGGCTTGAAGTGCAAACTAAAAATCCAAATTTTATCGATATTTTGATAGCAAAAAAACGCGATTTATAATCCATATTTCGCACTTTTTTAAAAAGTACCCAATCTTATAGTCTTTGAGATTATTTTGATTTTTCTTGCCAATCTCCTGAAATTACTTTATTGATAAGCACGTGTTTTTGATCGTCCACGCAACGATCAAATAGGGAGCTAAAAGCCCGAAAGCTTAATACATAAATTTATCCCGCATTGCGGGTATCCCGGAATTCCGGGAGATTTTGCTATGTCCAGGTGCGTTTCCGCACTAAAAGCAAAAAGCTGATTAAGCTCAGTACTTTTAGACTCCCGGAATACCAATGCGAGGGCGCTCGCAACCGGAGGGGGGCTTGAAGTGCAAACCAAAAATCCAAATTTTATCGACATTTTGATAGGCAAAAGAATTCGTCAAAGAAGAATTGCCATGAGGCTTTCTCAAAAAGCATTAGGAAACTATTTAGGCGTCAGTTTCCAACAAATCCAAAAATATGAAAAAGGCTTCAATCGTGTAAGCGCAGGGTGTTTACTCAAAATCGCTCAAAAACTACAAGTTCCCATGAGCTTTTTTTATACAGACATTGTGACAAAAGAAGATGTCTCAGTAGAAAAAAATGCCTCACACTATGATCAAGAAACATACAGCGAAAAAGAACATTCACTTTTGAAAAATTTTAGAGAGCTCCAGCCGAAAAAACAAAAAGCAATCTTGTGGTTGATTTCTGATTAAGCAAAAGCACAACAATTACCATTATTCCATTCTATACCTCCTTAAGTAAAACTCAAACCAGCACTCCACACCCTTCCAAATCACGCCATTTTATGGGATATTGATTTTTCTTGCCAATTTCCTGAAATTACTTTATGAATTAGCCTGTGTTTTTTGGTCGTCTACGCAGCGGTCAATAAGGAGTTGGATTCCTTAAAACTTAACACATAAACAATTATGGCTATCCCGGAAATTCCGGGGGCTTTTGTTATGTCCAAGTGCTTTAAGCACTAAAAACAAGAGACTGTTTAAGTTCAGTGAATCCAACCTCCCGGAATACCAATGCGAGGGCGCTCGCAACCGGAGGGGGGGCTTGAAGTGCAAACCAAAAATCCAAATTTTATTGATATTTTGATAGGCAAAAGAATTCGTCAAAGAAGAATTGCCATGAGGCTTTCTCAAAAAGCATTAGGAAACTATTTAGGCGTCAGTTTCCAACAAATCCAAAAATATGAAAAAGGCTTCAATCGTGTAAGCGCAGGGTGTTTACTCAAAATCGCTCAAAAACTACAAGTTCCCATGAGCTTTTTTTATACAGACATTGTGACAAAAGAAGATGTCTCAGTAGAAAAAAATGCCTCACACTATGATCAAGAAACATACAGCGAAAAAGAACATTCACTTTTGAAAAATTTTAGAGAGCTCCAGCCGAAAAAACAAAAAGCAATCTTATGGTTGATTTCTGATTAAGCAAAAGCGCACACAAAGCATAAATCCTCCGCATCATTTTACATTTTACGGATCAACGTTTTGATGCTTCTCCACATTTACAGAAAGCAGCCAAATGAAACTTTCAAATTCCCCTCGCACCACTTTGTAAACATAGGTTTGTCAACAATACAGCTTCTTGCCTAGCCAATCTCCCCCAAGCACTTCAGATCACAACACCACAAAGGATAATGTTGCATCAAACGCGACAGATACGTCCTATTTTAAAATATTCTTGCCCCTTTGTTACCCTAAAGTAAGATCACACAAAGCACCGGTCAATCTCACTTCAAAAGCAACTTTCCCCACACCCTCTCTCCTCTCTCCTCAACACACCCGCCTCTTCATCCCAACTCCCCTTCCCTTCATAAGACTCTTCATCCCCACACCCTCTCTCCTCAACACCCCCACCTCTTCACCCCCCAACACCCTCCTCTCTCCTCAACACCCCCACCTCTTCACCCCCACACCCTCCTCTCTCGTCAACACCCCCACCTCTTCATCCCCACACTCTCTTCTCCTCTCTCGTCAACACCCCCGCCTCTTCATCCCCCCCAATCTTCTCTCCACATTCCATACCATGATAAAATCATACACCACGCATAAAGTCCCAGCTTCCTTTTTTACATATTTCCGTTTTTACGCTTTTACGTATTTACAGAAAGCAGAAAATCTGTAAAAAATGCATTACACAATAACGTATTCAACAACTGTCATTAAAATCTCGCCTCCCTTTTCATCTAAATCCCCCCTATTTTCACTTAAATCATAGATATAAACTGCCCTATTATTTGTATTGACCAGCATAAAATTTTTCGACAAATTCTAGCCATCAAAAGGATTCATAAGAAGCATTTTACGACTTTTAAAAGAATTTTTATTTACATCCAGTGCTTTTTTGTAACGTAGAAGAGTACATTTAATTAATTGACTATAAGAAAGTTTGAGATGAGAGAAGCTTTTCGTTTTTCTCATTCAACATTCGCAACGATAACTTATCCTTATAAGTCAATATTTTTTCGTAATATAAAACGCACCAAAAGGAATAGACTTGCGTTGCATATTCACACGCTTATTTTAAAGAAAGATCTCTCAACGCTCGTCACACCCATTTTGCAAAACGCCGCCCGTAAAGGAATGGTTAAAGCCCCCATGAAGTGTATAAAATCCATTCAGCCCCCTTATCTTTACGCTTATGGAGAAACAAGTTTACGCTTATGGAAGAACGAGGCTGGCATCATCACAAAAACTCTGCCAGCTCCCAATGTTGCAGACAGCCTTCGGTTCAAGAGACTCTTCATTAAAGGCATGCCTTTCTTGTACAGTTTTGCCCCACATGCCCCCCGCTTATGATGTACAAGCAAGTAATTTTAATTGATTTAATATAAGAGAACTGGTGATGAGAAATTTTTATTATATTCAGCGAAGTGCTTCACGTTAAAAATGGTTATTTATCATTATAAATCAATATATTAATAAAAAAAGAGGCATCATCAAGACGCTTACCTTTTTCTCAAAAAAGGCTTCACACTGAAAGAAAACATCTAAAAGTTAGATAAAAAAAAAGGTTTGCCTCTAATAAACAAACCTCTGCAGAAAATTATTCACATAACTTTCAAAATTTTAAATTAATCCCTCTAGAAGCAATAAAAACACTTTAGAAGCACCAAAATGAATACAAAAACTTATTTAACACAATGTTACGAAAAATCAAGAACAAAAATTTTTTATCGTTAATGCTCTAAAAAAACGAGGCTTCTTAACCCACGTGGCTCAGCAGTCCGGGGCTTCTCTACAAACGCCTCCAAGCCAATCAATCCCTTCATCTCTCTCAAAAGACAGCATAAAAGGTGCACAGTACAAGTCTTCGCTAAAAAAATATCAATCGCCAGCGCTCATAAAAGCCAGCGTTAGTATAAAAGATCAGATTATCGAACAATCTTGCTAAAATGTCTTCCCAATAAATAAAAAAGAAGCGGATTTTTAAATATTCCGCCTCTTTAACAATAAAAATTACGATGAGGGATTATTAAACAAATTCGAAACTATGAAGGGAACCAACTTGATAACAACTCATACCTTACAGGATCATCGGCACATTGCCCACCACCACATTCCAGTATGGTAGAAATCAAATTTGCCGCAATCAAAAATACAAATAAGAAACTTGCTGCTTTACTCAAGACTGGAAAAGGAGAAAATTCTTTGAACTTGTGTGCCAATTCGCCTAAAATCATGACAAATGAGACAGCAAAGATACAAAGGACAGAAATAATGAAAGCCCAAGTATAAAAATGCAATCCAAAGAACGTTGAACCATATCCTAAATCATCGGGTGTGATATGCAAAAACACTTGTCGTGCTGCCACAGCACTGGTTACCATACAACCGAGAATAACCATACCATAATGGGTATTTTTCACCTTATGGTGAATATTGAGCAAGAACCCACAACCTGCCAGTATCAATCCAACGCGCTGCAGCAAACAAAGGGGACAAGGTAACTCAAACTTTACCAATTGATAATAAAAAGCCACCACCAAGACAATGGATAACCCAAAGAGTCCTAGCGTATTCATAAAGATGACGAAGTGAGGGTTTTTTTGTTCAACATGTTCCATGGCTATTCTCTCAAAAAGATAAATTTAAAGTAGAAGTTGCGTGATGATTGAAAGTGAGAAGAATGACAACGAATAAAATTGCCCACAAAGCATAACTTATATTTTTTTTACCACACATAGTCGTTACAGCAGTACCTAAAGCGATTAAAAATGGAAGAAACATAGCTTTTAAATCTCCTTTACATCCGTTGTTTAACTCTTATTTATTTCAGCATTCACCATATTACAAAATTGGGCAAAAAAGAGACCATGGATTTATTATTCACAATTCGTCATTCGCGATTGATATTGCCCTTATATTTAAGGGAAAAACGATATAATCGCTAAGAAACAGATCTCAACAAAAGCGTTAAAAGCACAAAAGCGTTGATTATTCGCTTCCCCTTAATATCAGCCATTGTTAAAGATATATTGACAATTATAAAGATTATATCCCCCCACTCACAAAAGAATCACTTGAACAACAAAATAAATAGGCTTTGAAATCGAGAGATATACATCTCTTTATTTCTCAAAAGAATATCCTTATTTCTCAAAAGAATATCCTCACTTTGCAACGCATTTTCGCCATAAAAATCTCTTTTTCTCATAAGCAATGTTTCAAATTGCAACAGATCTTATATCATATGGTGATCTTGTTTATTTTAGCAAATAAAAAGTAAGACATTTTTTTAAAAAACTTATAATCAATGTATTTTTCCCAATATATTTTTCCCTTTTACAATGCCGCAAGCTTAACAGCCTCATGGATCCAACACCACCCCTTAACACCTCTCCTCAAAATTCATCTCCCCCCAAAAAAAGAAGTGCTTCATGCCTTCAATACTTTAGTTTTTCATCTCTTGGTCTCCCCCTTTAAATTTTTAGCTTTCCACCTTATTTGAAAAATAACTGTTTCTCTGTCATCAATTGGCTTTGCAAAGAGAATATAAAACTTTAAAAAAATAATGATAAAGAATCGCATTGAACCTTTGAAAAGGATAGTGAATGATGAAAAAATCATGTGATGTCGCGATTTTAATGGGGAGCCAATCGGATTGGCAAACGATGTGCCATAGTGCAGATATTTTGACGAGTCTTGGTATTTCTCATAGTTCGCATATTGTCTCAGCACACCGAACTCCTGAACGCCTTTATCAATTTGCAAAAGAAGCAAAAGAAGCAGGGTTTAAAGTTTTAATTGCCGGAGCGGGGGGTGCAGCGCATCTTCCAGGTATGTTAGCAGCCCTTACTCCTCTTCCTGTTTTTGGCGTTCCAGTGCATTCTCATTCTCTTTCTGGTCAAGATTCTTTGCTTTCAATCGTGCAAATGCCAGCAGGGATACCCGTTGGCACATTAGCAATTGGCAAAGCAGGCGCAATTAATGCAGCACTTTTAGCCGCAGCCGTTATGGCCGTTTATGACCATGATCTCGCCCAACGATTAGAAGATTGGCGTCAACAACAAACAGCCAATGTTGCCCAAACGCCTGTAACGGAGGTTTAAAATGGCACCGTTTTTCAACGCCCCCTCAGCCAACGCCACTCCCTCAGCCAACACCACTCTCTCAGCCAACACTACTCTCTCCTCCAACGCCACCCCTTCAGCCAACACTGCCCCTTCAGCCAACGCCACCCTCTCCTCCAACGCTACTCCCTCAGCCAACACTACTCTCTCCTCCAACACCACTCCCTCAGCCAACGCCGCCCCCTCAGCCAACACCACTCTCTCTTCCAACACTACTCTCTCCTCCAACGCCACTCCCTCCACCATGTTACCTCCAGGCAGCGTCATTGGTTTAATCGGGGGCGGACAATTAGCACGGATGCTCGCCATAGCGGCCGCAGAATTAGGATTTCGAACCGTTATTTTTTGCCCTGAAGCCGATTGCCCAGCCGCTCAAACAGCAAACAACCATATTGTTTCCTCCTATGACGATACATCAGCTTTAGATCATTTTATTTCTCAATGTGATGTTGTCAGCTATGAATTTGAAAATCTTTCTCTTCAAACGGTTCAATATGTAGAAAAGAGTAAGCCTGTTTATCCTTCTTCCAAAGCATTAGAGATCACGCAAGATCGACTTTTTGAGAAGCAATTTTTGCGTGATCAAGGGATTGGCACCGCGTCATGGCACGCTATTGACAATTCTTCTTCTCTTCTTTCCGCTCTTGATACTTTAGGCGGACGTGGTCTTTTAAAGACGCGTCGTTTTGGTTATGACGGAAAAAACCAGATCAAGCTTGATCACCCCAATGAACAAACCCTTGACGAAGCCTTAAGGACTTTTCAGGAACAGCCTTGTATTTTGGAAGAAATAGTTCCTTTTTTATCGGAAATTTCGGTTCTTTCTGCCCGCACAAAACAAGGGGAACATATTTTTTATGATTGCCCTGAAAACCAACACAAACACGGAATTCTTCATAAATCCTTTGTTCCATCCCATATTCCACTTGACGTGCAAAAAGCAGCTCAAGAAATCAGCTTAACAGTCATGGATGCCCTCGATTATGTTGGTGTTCTTTGTATTGAGTTTTTTGTCTTAACGGATGGTCATCTTTTAGTGAATGAATTAGCGCCGCGTGTCCATAATTCTGGTCATTGGACACAAAAGGCATGCATAACTTCACAATTTGAACAGCATATCCGTGCTATTTGCGGACTTCCCTTAGGCAGTCCCTATCGCCATAGCGATTGCCAAATGACCAATCTTCTTGGTAACAATTTTAGCACGTTAAAATATTTTCTAAAGCAAGAGCACACCTCGATCCATTTATATGGCAAAAGCACTGTTCACCCCCACCGCAAAATGGGGCACGTCATCCAATTATTGGGACCAGCCAACAAATCTTAAGCCCACATACATACAAATGCTTTTTCACACTATCCCCCAATGAACTGAAAAAACAAAGCTTCACCCCACACCGATATCCCGCGGCTTCAACAGCGCCCCTAACCTTTTAATTCGCCCTGAAAGGGCGTGAAGCCCTCCTACAAGCTCCTTCTCTTCCATGCCCCCACCCTCAAAGACACAAAACCACACCAATCAACAATCCAACAGCTCCTCCTCCTTTTCTCAAAAAAGTCCCCCCACGACTAAAAGCAATTCGCCAGCCCCCAAGTTCATCACCCCTCCACCTTCCACCGCATAAATATTCCCCCATAACAAAAGCTTCACCCCACACCGATATCCCGCGGCTTCAACAGCGCCCCTAACCTTTTAATTCGCCCTGAAAGGGCGTGAA
>NZ_JBHINK010000006.1:30675-50606 GCF_042194905.1 Bartonella sp. CL63NXGY | reverse complement strand
CACGACTAAAAGCAATTCGCCAGCCCCCAAGTTCATCACCCCTCCACCTTCCACCGCATAAATATTCCCCCATAACATACGCAGCCCCTTCATTTTTCTTTTAATGCCAATCTTTAGGCCTTTTAATTCCAACCTTTAGAGGATAAACTTACCTCTTGCAGCCTATAGAGAGCATTCTAACAATGCGTTCTCATTGCCTCTAGTCTCCCTTCTTGTGTTCATTCTTTCACAAAAGTGCCAAGCGCCGCGCTCCGCACCACCCCTTGAGTTTCATGTCAAAGATATAATTACAGTACTAAGCTTATCCATCATAGCAATATCCTCTCTCCCCTCATAAGGCGATATTACCTGTGTCGTATTTTCTAGAGCTTGAAGCGTCTCTCCTTATTTCATTTCGCAATAAAGCTTAAAATAGCAGATAAACATACAACTACACACCGAAAGAAAACCGTAAATTTAGCTTACACTCTAAAACAACAACCGTTTAAAATATCACTCACTTTAATATCTGTAATATTTGTCACCTTCGTTATGTCTATCGCCTTCGTTCTTTCCCCTATAAAATTACGTTATTCAAATTTGAGCGCCTAACCGCGCTCAAGGACGAAGATTCCTGTGCCGATCTGTCAACAATCAAGCTTTTCTTAAGTAAATTCAACCGGCTAAACACTTCAATATTAAATGCCTCTTCGCCTGTAGTTTAGTGATAAAATATAATTGTACTCACAAAACGAATCTTTTATACAGCGGCATGAAAAATTGTACATGCCTCATAATAATAAAAGGAAGATGCGCTACAGACGTAGCAAGTCATTCGTATTATCATTTTAACAAGTACAGAAATCTTTTTTCATTTCATAAAAATAGTCTGAGAAACTGAGTTATTCGCTTTATCAAAAGACAAAACCTTCAAGAAACAAACGAATATCAACATGACAAAACCAAACCTATCGAATGCATCACCCAAAGAACAAAATGATACATCTTCTCAATGGGACTTAGTCCTCGATATCCAAAAAGAAGTTAAGGAAACATTAAAAGCTGGTGTTGTTTCACTGAGAGAGTTTATATTCATAATTTTTATAAGCGTCTGTTTATACATTTTCCTCTCAATATTAGGCAGTGCGGATAAACCTCAGATGAATGTAGCAACTGCAATCGGGCTGATATGCGCATTAATTCTGTACGGTTCGATACCAATCTTTTTGGTGCTACGGATCATAGTAAAGAAGAAACTGAAAAAAGTAATGAAACAACTAGACGAAGCGGTTGCTAATCAAAATACAATAAGGAGAGAAAATGACTGAAGCTATAATATTAGGGCGCATTCTAGGGATCATTGTCGGTTGTGCAATAATAACATTATCCGTTTGGCTTGTTTATTCTACCATTAAATATCGAAAACTGTACCGTAAAGCGCTTACAGGACTAAACTTAGCAATTCAAAAATGGAATAAAGAAATTAATAAATAAAAAAAATCGTGAAAAACGTGGTATTAAAATACCATAATTCTTATTTTCATATTTCTAGACGTATTTAATGTGATTCCCAGTTATTGAAGGCCCATATTGAGGGTATGAGATTTTTCATAAGGGGACGTTTGAAACTATAGGCACGGCGTACACAAATACAAGAAACAATTCCAACGGCGCCCCCTCTTCCCCCACTTCAAGCATTTCAGCCGGCGCACGTACCTGACAGGGCTTCACGAGCCCCCACAAACAAGCCTCTTGCGTTTTAAGAAGCCCCCCTTGCCCTTAACGACAAAAAAACCACACCAACTTCAACAATCAAACGGCTCAACAGCGCTCCTGATCTTTCAACACTCCCTAACAGAGCTTATTTGTTTAAAGCTGAAAAGGCTTTTACTTTTTTCCACTCTTTGTGCTTTTTTGTGTCCTTTTTTTACGAGAAAATTTTTACCTTCAAGGCAACCATTAACACACCCTAAGGAATTTGTAAGGGATATACCCTTGACAAGAATAAGACTTCTTGTTAAATCTCTCCTACTTTTTTGCAATTTTCACTTATTCGTTGTGCTAATGAAGTGGTTAGTGCGTACCTTAAGAGTGCGCTTTTCTTTTTGTGATCACAGTGAAAAAGTGTATCGTGTGATGTTATAATGCAAGTACGATATCGCAATGCAATGCTCATAGAGTAAGCAGTCTATTGGGGTTGTGGTATTATATTTTAGTGTTGTATTATAGTATTATAGTATTGTGTTACGTAAACTATTTAAACGGTGAATATGATGAAAATTAAAAATTCGCTTAAAGCACTAAAAGAGCGCCACCGTAACAATCGTTTGGTGCGTCGTAAGGGTCGTGTTTATATTCTGAATAAAACGAACCCACGTTTTAGAGCACGTCAGGGCTAATTCTTTTAGGGCTAATTTCTTTAAGGTCAATGTTTTTATGCCTACTTTGATTGTAGGCTTAAAAATTTTTTCTTGCGTTTTTTTGGTTATAAGTCCGTTGATTACAAGTCTAGTATTTGATAATATTTGGTGATTTATCTTTTGGGGGCTTGTTTTTATGGATTCTTTTATTTTTTTTAAAGCCTTTCGATTTTTTCAGCTGCGTTTTTTCTGTATTTTTCAGCGCGCGTTTTTTCTTTTTTTTGTTGGCGTTTTTTGTTTTGTTCCCTCGAGCTATGGGCAAAATCCTCCTTCTCTTCCTGAAGATCGGCCTTCTCCACAATCGCTTTTACCGTTAGATGATCTTATTCCCAATTCTCCTCCCCCTTCCTCAACGCCCTCCGATTCTGATTCCTCGGCGGTTATTCTTGAAGATCTTGACAAAGAGCAGCTTTCCCATGTTGACAGAGTTAAGCAACGCAAAGAAGCAGAAATTTCACGTTTACTCAAAGAATTGAAATATTGTGCTGATGTTGCTAAAGCGAAAAAGATCAGTCAACAACTTCAACATTTATGGTCCCAATCGGGGAGTGAGACGATTGATCTTTTAATGTCATGGGCTGAAAATGCACTCAACAGCGATGATTATGGACTTGCGCTTGATTATATTGACAATGCTCTTGCACTTTTACCTACTCATTCTGAAGCTTGGGTAAGGCGTGCTTGGATTCACATTCAACTGAACGATTTCAAGCTTGCCCTGCTTGATCTCAACCATGCTCTTGAACTTGAGCCGCGCAATTATAGTGCTTTTTTTGAACTTGGCGTTGTCATGGAAGCAACGGAGCGTCCAAAACTTGCTCTTAAAGCTTATGAAACAGCATTGGATTACTATCCACAAATGCGCAGGATTCAAAAGCGCGTGCAAGCTCTGCTAGAAGAACAAACACCGCAAGCTCTTTAAAACCATTCAAGAACAAGACACTTTACGGCATCCTTTCAAACTTAGATAAGACGCCAGCCTGCTTCACATTCCACTCAATAAACTCAGTCCCTGCACACGCCATCAAACACCATCCCAAGAAATTTCCCCCCCCCAAGCAATTGACAATGTCTTTTTTGAATTTGGACCTTTTTTGTATTGAAGGCAGGGTCCAAACACTTCCAATATACTTCCTTCAGAATTTCTCTCATAGCAAAAAAACGCTGCACGCCTGCGTTCTCTTCACACCGCCTCTTTTTTTCACTATCCCTCCATCATGGATAAAAAGATGATAAAACACGATCCTCAAAAAATATTTTTTGAAAAAAGCTTAAAACATCGCTTAGCCCCTCTGATAAATAGTCATCGTCTTTTTTTTATTTTTATAAAACCATAGCAGCACATACCGTATCGGCTCTCTCCCCCCCTCAAAGTTGATAAAACAGCACTGAAATATTCCCTACAAGGAAAAAACTTCAAAGACGCAACGTCAGTTAAACAAACATTCTTGAATAAGAAATATTTCCCCTTCAAAGCTCCCCGAAACATTCCCCCCGAAACATAAAAATCAAGCGATTGCCAATGCATATCCTCCCCACACCTTAAAGCACGAAGTCTCTTAACCCACTTCGGACTGTAAACAATCCGAATTCTAGTAGACTTCACTTGGTTTCCCACATATGGGATTTTCTTAAACTTAAGGACATTGACCACACACATAAAAACATTGAACCTATCAAGGATAGCAACCTTATATTGCCAGTAAATAACAGTATGTTACGCCATAACAGGATAAAATTTGATACCATCACGACTTTCTATGCACGTTTTCATCTCCCAGTATAGTCACTTTCCTATTTTCCTTTAAATTGGAACAAATCTTTCTATTGGGTATAGACCACCAACACCCATTTTAAAATCTGTCATTTTAACGCTTTTACCAAGTTGAAAATCATCCAATGACTTGATATGAGGCGTTAATTTGTCAGAAGGTATATATGGGCAAACTGCTTGAAAAGTATTATCTTCAAATTGCAAACAATACCGACGACGAGCTAAATATTTAGCTGCTATAATTTTCTTTTTATTTTCTAATTTCCAAGCCCCTATTTTAGAGGGATGAATATCTAATTTTTTAGCATTTTCAGTTTTGAAACAATGGATACTATCAGTGTCACAATAGATAAAATTTTCAAGTCCAATTTTGTAAATAGACTCAATTAAAAACATACGAGCATAGCTTCCAGCAAATAAAGAAATTGGCAAATAACCACATTTTTGGAATATTGTTTCACCCCAAATAAATCTAAGAACATCATTTTCAAATTCGATATATCTTTTAATTCTATGAGGACGTTCAGCCATTTTTCCACATAATGAATTAAGAAACATTTTTCCTATTCTGCTGATTGTTTTATCTGAAGAATTTTTCAATTCAAAAAATTCATCAATATAATCAGTAAAAAGGTCATCTCTTGCTTGAAAGAGATAACCATCTAATAATTCCAAATTTTGGTAGTGATAAGATTGTTTAAACAATTCAAATTCTTGTAATGTTAACATGAATATTTTTTTATGTTCACATTCGTGTTCAGATAAAATTTGTAAATATTCAACACCCCCAGATGATGATTGTGTGTTATTATTTAAAATAGGTATTTTGTTTTCTCTTAATTCTGCTGAATTTATATAAAATCTTTGAAGACCTAGAGGGTGTAAATCATTAGTTTCAATTTTACCTTTTTTATAAAGAGGTGCCCCTATAGGTAATTGTTTTAACATCATAGCAGGGCCCATACTATTGACATCATAAATTTCAATTTCTTTATTTATGAATTTACCCATATATCTATTAAAAAAACAAAAACCACCGTCATTTGCTTTTCTAAAAATATAATCATCACCTTCTTCTAAAGATGGGAATAAATATGTTTCTGCTTTAATTTTTGTAAATTTTTTAAACATTTTTTCTGACCATACAGCTTTAGCATCAGCTGCAAAAGTCATTTTATTTCTTCCCCATTGGAGTCTTTTTTTGAGAGCAATGGCTAATCCCTTGCTTTCATTCACACAGCAATCGATATCATTTTGATGAATAATAACATCATCAATGCACTCAAAGAGAGAAGATTCACTTTGTTTTAAATCGGTAAAAGCTGTTATTATGTCTTGCAAAGGAACTAAAAATAACTCTAATGAATCGAATAGATAAACTCTTTTTGATTTATTTGATTGAAATGCAAGTTCCGATCTAAGAACTCTAGCATTTTGCGAGATAAAATCATAAAATTTAGGTGTTATAAGATCATTTTGATTAAAATGACACCAAGATCGAATAATAGCATAATCATAGTTTAGGTTATAAGCATAAAATCTTGTACTGTTTTCTATTTTTTTCACAAATTCTAAAAAAAGTCTAACAGGATCACCATCGTTTATTGTAAAAACAGTGATATCTGTTAGATCTTCAACATTAACAATTGAAACCATATAGGGCTTAACAGGTTCTTTAATTGTCGCCTTGAAAGTAAAAGTATATAATTTTCTAAAGTTGATAAGTCTCATGTTTCCTCCCTTTTTAGATTTTATCACCTCTTTATTGTGTTTGCTTCATTCTAAAGACAAAAAATATTTATCTTTTACTATATTTCGCTCTTCACGAACACTCTCATAGCCTTCACCCCATGATTGGAGATACCTTTTTACACTTAGAAAATCATAGAAACGAAAAGCGTTCACAATTTGCCCTCAAAGTTGATAAAACAGCCCTAAAATACTCCCCACGAGGCAAAAACTTCAAAGAAGCAATATCAATTGAACAAACATCCTTGAATAAGAAATATTCCCTTCAAAGCTCCTCCAAGTATTCCCGCGAAACATAAAAATCAAGCATTGTCCCAAAAGAGCCAATCAAGCGATTGGCAATAAACCGTTCTACGTCACTCAAACACCCACCCCCACTCATATTTTTGCTTTTTTACTTTGAATAAGCCATCCATCATACAGCCATTTCGAGCAACCACCAACAATATCATCAATCTCTCCTGAAATACTTTATGAAAAAGAAGAGAGCGAGGTTATTTTATCTCTAGCAGAAACTCTGAAATTGTTTTATATTAAGGAGGGTGTTCTGCGCTTCTCGACAGGAAATAACGTATTCCTGAGACCTTAATGATCTCCAAGGGAGCTGTCCCTGATCAAGCCCGTGGGCTTTTTCATATGGCGCCCACCTATTTGTATAGGTTCCCGGGATCAGCTTTTTCCATCGGCTGTTGTGGATCACCCTTTATTTGTATAACTTTTTTGCATAAAAATTTTTCCAGCTAAACTTGAGAGCGTCCTTTTACATAAGACCAATGACGATACTCTCTTTTCAAGAAATAAAAATGACGAGGGGCTTTATTTTATAAAACAGACAGCACTGACAAAATAATCCCCTCTGTGAATCTGCTTCATCCCTTCGCACGCAAGCAGCGCAAAAGCGGCTTGTTGCACCAAGATACCCCCTATAAAGAGCACACACTTTTTTTCATGCTTTTTTTCATGAGCACAGCTCTTGTCCTAACAGAGATTTACAAAACGCCAACAATGGATAAAATGCCAGCATCTTATTAAAACAATTGACGAGACAATGACACAAAATCCCCTCTGTGAATCTGCTTCACCCCTTCGCACGCAAGCAGCACAAAAGCGGTTTATCGCACCAAGATACCCCCTATAAAGAGCACACACTTTTTTTCATGCTTTTTTTCATGAGCACAGCTCTTGTCCTAACAGAGATTTACAAAACGCCAACAATGGATAAAATATCAGCATCTTATAAAACAATTGACGAGACAATGACACAAAATCCCCTCTGTGAATCTGCTTCACCCCTTCGCACACAAGCAGCGCAAAAGCGGCTTGTTGCACCAAGATACCCCCTATAAAGAGCACACACTTTTTTCATGCTTTTTTTCATGAGCACAGCTCTTGTCCTAACAGAGATTTACAAAACGCCAACAATGGATAAAATGCCAGCATCTTATTAAAACAATTGACGAGACAATGACACAAAATCCCCTCTGTGAATCTGCTTCATCCCTTCGCACACAGCAACGCAAAAGCGGTTTATCGCGTCGTGATGCTCTTTTAACAGAAGAGCGCGCACTCTTTTCGCAGCGTGCTTGTTGCCACTTTATTGAATACCTTGAAAAGAAGGGAACCGATTTTTCACGCCTCATTTTAGCAGGCTATTGGCCCATTAAATCGGAAATTGACCCGCGTCCTTTACTGGATGCTGTAGCGTTACGCGGTGGACGTTTAGCCTTACCAGCAGTGCTTGATTCCACCACCATGATTTTCCGTGCATTTTCGCCCAGCACGATTTTAGAGCCCATGCGTTTTGGCACCTTTGGTCCCAGTGCCGACAATGAGGTTGTTGTCCCCAATAATATTATTGTTCCGCTTTCTGCGTTTGATCGTCACTGTCACCGTCTTGGCTATGGAGGGGGATACTATGACCGTGCGGTTGAAGCTCTTGAAAAACAAGGGCATCAAATGACATTATGGGGCATAGGGTTTTCATGTCAGGAGGTTTTCTCTATTCCCGCAGCAGAACATGATCTACAGGTACAAGGAATTTTTACAGAAAAAGGTTTCTTAAAATGTTAAAGTGTGATTAAAGCGCCTATGCGTTTTTTATTTTTAGGTGACATTGTTGGTAGCACAGGCTGTAAAGCTGTTTTTGAACACCTTCCTCAACTGATTGAGAAATGGCAGCTTGATTTTGTTGTGGTAAATGGTGAAAATGCCTCTGGTGGTTTTGGTCTTAAGCAAGAGACATATCAAGATCTTTTGATGACCGGTGTTGATGTTGTCACCACAGGCAATCATGCTTTTTCTCACAAAGAAGCATTGCAGTATGCCCATGAGAGTGATCGTTTTTTACGCCCTGCCAATTTTTCGAAAGAAACTCCCGGAAAAGGTGCTGGTGTTTTTACGGCAAAAAATGGCGCCCGTGTTCTTGTCGCCAATCTGTTGGGCAACGTTTTTATGCCGTGCAAAGTAGAAGATCCATTTGAAACAGCGGAAAATATTCTTCTTGCCTGTTCGTTGATGGAGCAAGCCGATACGATTATTTTTGACTTTCACGCAGAAACGACAAGCGAGAAGCAATGTTTAGGCCATTTTCTGGATGGTCGTGTGAGTGTTATCGTTGGCACACATACGCACATTCCCACGGCTGACGCGCAGATCTTAGAAGGTGGGAGCGCCTATTTAACAGATGCAGGCATGTGTGGAGATTATAACTCCTCTCTTGGAATGGATAAAGAAGAACCCTTACACCGTTTTCTTTATAAGACGAAGCAAGACCGTTTTGAACCGGCGTGTGGTCCTGCCACCCTTTGTGGTTTAGCGGTTGAGATTTCAGATCGCACCGGTTTAGCAGAAAAGGTCTCAGCGGTACGGATTGGTCCTCATTTAAAGCCTGAAGTTCCGGATTTTTGGTAGCTTCTTTTAAGCCGCCCCTTTGATGATCGCTCTCCACTGTGCGCCCTTTGGATGATTGCTCTCCAAGATTTCCTTTTGAGAACTCTATTTGGCAAGATGATTTTTCAAGCCCTTCCCAAATCCTAAAAACACCCCGCCCTCCAATTTGCCTAATACAGCAACTTTTCTAGCACAAATAAGTCACTCTTTTTAAAAGGATAAAAGATAAAGGATAAAAATTTTCGTGATTTTTAAAATGATGAGAAGGAGGTTTTATTCGGACATTTCTGCGGGGGGGGGGGAGGAGAAATGTTAACCCCCTTCTCTAGAAAAAGCTTTATATAATAATTTATTATTTAGCAAGAGCCTCTTTAATTTTTTTTTGATTCTAACGAAAATTTAATCTTAAAATTGCTTTCTGCTTTTTAGGTTTGAGCTCTCTAAAACTTTTCAAAAGGATATGCTCTTCTTTACTTGAAATTCTTTCATCACAGTAATACAAAGCATTTTCTTTTGTTGAGAGATCAGCGTAAAAAAAAAAGGCAATAGGAACATTGAGAATATCGGAAATTTCTTGTAAACGCCCCGCCCCCTATACGATTAGAGCCTTTTTCATATTTTTGGATTTGTTGAAAAGTCACACCTAACTGACTGCCTAATTTCTTTTGCGACATTCCGATCATTGTTCTTTTAAAGCGAATTTTTCTGCCTATCGAAATGTCGTTAAAGTGTGGATTTTTAGCTTTCACTTCAAGCTCCCCTGCCGGTTGCGAGCGCCTCTTATGCGTATTCCGGGAGTCAAAAACACTGAGTTCAGTCAGCTTTTTTGCTTTTAGTGCTAGAGCGCACTTGGACATGGCAAAAACTCCCGGAATCTCGCGATACTTATAAAGCAGGCTAATGTTTCATCTTGGATTTTCAGGCTTTGGGTTCCACCATTCAACCACACTGTACGACGAGAACCCTGGTGCTTGTTCATAAAATAATTTCTGGAGACCAGCAATAAAATTTAAAACAGTGTTTTTATCTCATGAGACAATCAAACACAAAATTGCCTTCTGCTTTTTAGGTTTAAGCTCTCTAAAACTTTTCAAAAGGATATGCTCTTCTTTACTTGAAATCCTTTCATCACAAGGATACAAAGCATTTTCCTTTGTTGAGAGATCAGCGTAGAAAAAAGAAATAGGAACATTGAGAATATCAGCAATTTCCTGTAAACGCCCAGCTCCTATACGATTAGAGCCTTTTTCATATTGTTGGATTTGTTGAAAAGTCACACCTAACTGACTGCCTAATTGCTTTTGCGACATTCCGATCATTGTTCTTTTAAAGCGAATTTTTCTGCCTATCGAAATGTCGTTAAAGTGTGGATTTTTAGCTTTCACTTCAAGCTCCCCTGCCGGTTGCGAGCGCCCTCGCATTGGTATTCCGGGAGTCTGAAAGTACTGAGTTCAGTCAGCTTTTTTTGCTTTTAGTGCTCATCGCACCTGGACATGGCAAAAACTCCCGGAATCCCGGGAAACCCACAAGAGTAGGCTAATCTTATGTACTGAACTTTAGGGCTTTCAGACCCTACTGATCGTTGCGTAGACGACCAAAGTTACAGTGTTATTTATAAAGTAATTTCATGAAATTAGCAATAAATTTAAAACAGTCTTTATTTGTTTGTTTTATGAGCCCCACCCGCCTCTCAAACTTTTATGCCCGCTCGTAAAAGCTCCAAAACCATGAGATAAGCCCCGCGTTTATTGAGAAAATGAACAAAGCTTGCTTCTTGAGATCAAACCCCTTAAAGGCAGACCGAATACCTTCGAAGAGAATTACACTGTGATGCGTTGGATTTTTGCGCCACAACGGACTAATTTTTCTTCTAATCTCTCAAATCCACGATCAAGATGATAGACACGATTGACGATTGTTTCCCCCTTTGCCGCCAACGCTGCAATCACAAGAGAAACAGAAGCACGCAAATCCGTCGCCATAACGGGAGCCCCTTGCAAATTCTCTGTTCCATAGACGGTTGCCGTCTGCCCATCAAGCTTTATCTGTGCTCCTAAGCGATTGAGTTCTTGAACATGCATAAAACGATTTTCGAAAACCGTCTCTGTAATATGCGCGGTTCCTTCAGCCCGTGTCATGAGCGCCATGAATTGGGCTTGGAGATCGGTTGGAAAAGCAGGATAAGGTCCTGTTTTAATATCAACGGGCATAATTTTGGTGTTCTTTGGATTTCGCTTAACATGAATTCCTTGAGGTTCTATTTGAATCTCGAGTCCTGTTTTTTGGAGCACCTTAAGCACTTTTGTGAGATGATTAGGATTTGCATTTTTAAGAAAGACATCTCCTCCTGTCATAGCAACAGCCATTGCATATGTCCCCGCTTCGATTCGATCAGCAATAACGCGTATTTTTGTCCCTTTAAGTTTTTTCACCCCTTCAATTGTAAGCGTTGTTGTTCCTTCACCGGTTATTTGAGCCCCCATAGCATTCAGGGTTCGAATAAGGTTTGTCACTTCTGGCTCACAAGCCGCATTCTCAAGAACGGTTGTTCCCTTTGCCGTTGTCGCCGCCATCAGCAGCACATGGGTTCCCCCAACAGTGACTTTAGGGAAACGATAGTGAGCACCTTTTAAGCCCCTTGGCGCTTTTGCATGAACATATCCATTTTCGATCGAAATCTGTGCGCCTAAAGTTTTGAGTCCTTCAAGGATAAAATCGACAGGTCTTGTTCCAATAGCACATCCTCCAGGAAGCGAAACATAAGCCTCTGCGCATCGTGCAAGCAGAGGTCCGATAACCCAAAAGCTTGCACGCATTTTTTTCACCAGTTCGTATGGCGCCCGTGTTGTGGCTATTTTTTGCGCCGTAAAATGAATTGTTCTTGAATTCACACATTCATCGTTAAACTCTTGTCCATCAACGGCATATCCCACACCATGATTATTGAGAATACGAATAAGCAATTCGACATCGGCCAGATGAGGAATATTTTCTAAAGTAAGCGTTTCTTCTGTCAAAAGCGCCGCAATCATAAGAGGCAAGGCAGCATTTTTTGCTCCTGATATAGGAATTGTTCCTTTAAGTTTTTCTCCCCCAACAATTTGAATAGAATCCATAGTGTTTTCCCTCTTTTCCTTTGTGCCTGCCCTTCCAAAGGATTGTCCCCCTTCGGGAAGTTATGCTTTATTAATCGTTTTAGAACGCATTCTAAATATGAGAACAAATTATTGAGAAGTTTGGTTGCAAAGCTTCACTAAAAAACATTTTTTTGCATTTTAGAGCTTTTTGCATTTTAGAGCTCTGTTTGTGCTCTTTTTCGGCATTGTTCTTTTCGACGTTTCAGGTTTTGACGCAATTGTTGCGCCAATCTTTCTTGACGTCGTTTTGCTTTTTCATCTTGATGATTCATTTCATTTTGTTTTTGTTTTTGATACATTTGTGTCATTGCGCAACCTTTTAAACAGTGTTGAGCTTCTATCCAAGCAACTCATAACCTTAAATATTTAAGCATATAAGAAACATATGTCATGACATAAGATACGTTTTCTTGCAAGAATATACAAATGTTCTCTTGCCTATTTTCTGACAATATGGCACAAGACAGCGCAAAGATTGAAAAGGGCTGCGGTAGCTCAGTGGTAGAGCACTCCCTTGGTAAGGGAGAGGTCGAGAGTTCAATCCTCTCTCGCAGCACCATTTTATTCTTCTTTTGCCTCTCTCTTCTTGCCCCTATAAGCCTTCTCTATAAGCCTCAATTTTTTCCCCCAGCCTCCATTGGCTTCATCAAATCCTCCATCCTTTAAACCATGCGCTTCAATGGCGTCAAAATCAATGGCTTCAATGACGCACTTAATCTCCAAAATGCTTTATGAGCGGCTTTTGAAATTGACACACCCCAAAGAATAGCCCCCCTCCCATTGGCTTCCCCCTTTTTCCTTCCTGTAAGACACCCCCCTTATCCTTCTCTTTGCCAAACCTCACTGTTGCATCTTCTTAACACTTGAGACGGTATAGGCATTTTTATTTCTTGAATATTTTTCCCCACAAGCTCACCCCACTTATAATATGCAGACAAACGATTTTACTTGTTTCAATATAAGAGCGTTTGAATAAGAAGGTTTGAAATAAGAACATCTCACACTATTTCGGGCTCTCATTGAAATTCAAATTAAATCTCAATAATGAATTATTATAAACTCATTGTTTGAACATATCCCATTGATACCTTTATCCGCCCCAAAACGAATAATCTTATCTTTCTAGCCTCTCTATCCACCTCAAGCAACACAAGTATTCCCTCTAAAAATTAGAATAAGCTTCATCGATCCTATTCGTCATTTACAACAAATCTAACAGAGCCATTTCCAGAACCTCCTCTCAACTCAATTCCTTCCCCATTCTCCCCACCCCTTACCAAAAGAAAAAAACCAAACAGTGATAAAGCCCCCCCTCAATAAAGCTTTCAATAAGTCACCCCACGCTCCCATATGGCAAACATCTCATATGACAGACATCCCCATATACTAGGCATCCCATATACCAGAAAATTGATAGCCCGCCGTTTCAAAGAAGATCCCTCATTACCAATTTTATACACTATGATTTTCCACGTGCTCTAAGCCATCCCTCTTTCAAGACGCTCTTTTTTATACGAATACTTTAATTTATACGGATAGCGTTATTCCTCTTGCAGAAGAACCCTAAGAGCGAAGAATTCTCTTCCCCTCTATTCTATTGAAATCAAACACCCCTCTTCGCTTACAGTTCACAAGGCTTACAGTTCACAAGCAGAAAGATCCGTATGGCATAAAACTTTTCAAGAAAAGCCTACCTTTTATGAAAAGTCCCCCCCACAGTGAATGAGATTATGAATCATCCCAAGAGCTAAAGCCCATGTCGCAATCTTGAGAACGAGCTCAAGATGATACCAACTTACTTTTTCATAAAGTAAAGATGAGGTGTGTAATATTTATAATCTACGAGGTTTTATCGTTACCTCTCACGATACCATTTACAAGCCCCAGCATGAAGTTCACGAACGCCGGTATGAAATGGGCATGAAATGAGTATAAAAAGAGCTTGGAGCAAGATGTCTCTTTAAAACAAGCGCATGACTATGCACAACAAGTATATTTCGTTTAGAGCATTTTGGATATTCCCCACTCCCGCCCTAGAACAAACATTTTGGTGACAGGACCTCCCTTATATTTTCTACTGTCCTTGTCTCCTCTGTCCTTGTCTTCTTCAGCGAATAAAACCCCGCATGTGCGGGGTTTTATCCTGTACTACACCCTTATTTAGATACAGTATGATCACTATCGCTGTTTTCATTAAATACATTTTTTACATATATTTTCAACACAAAAATAACACATATTGATTTATTCAACAAAAATCATTAAACGTTAAAATGATGAAATTATTATTCAAAACGTACGTCATAATATTTATAACGTTTTTTTCTGTATCCCTATTATTGGGTTGTACTCAAGTAAGCGATCTCGCTGAATACGATAGGCTTTACCAAAAATATGTCCATGAAAATTACACTCCTTTAGCATATTCTCAGAAATTAGAAAAAGCAAAAAAAGAGGTAGAATATTTAAAAGCGTATATGGAATGGACTGTAGACATACCCCATGACAAAAGTCAATTTTGGAGGCATTTAATAACATTGCCCAGTAATCCTCCAGAATTCAATATTTTTAAACATTATCACATATTGCTTGTTTTTTGTGGACGTTTTTTTGATTTATGGCAAGGTGATAAAACGATGCCCACACTTACCTTTAACGACTTACCAACAAGACTTAGGGCTTTTAAAGCTAACGGGATGAAATACAGGAAAAATTGGGATTATATAGAAAATATTTTCCTCAACGCAAAGTTTGAAACAAACTTTGATGATCCAATGTTTGCGTACGCAGAAAAATTTTTGGATTCCCCTAATGGCATTAGTCGAAAAGAACAAACTCTCCAGACAGAGCTGCTCATAATAGGCAATGAACTCACTCGTTTTAGAAACACAGCAACAATGTGCGTTATGGCTAGAGAGGTATACCTTGCCATGATGCCCAAAGAAAATGTAAAACCGCCCGTAAGATATAGCACTTTTGAAAAATGGAAGCAGTATTTAAAAAATCTTTAAACGGATAATAAAACGCCTTTCAAAATACTTCTAAAGAACCATTAAGCCCTCTCACAATGACTATAATCAATCACAAAAAGGGTATAAAAAAAATGTTAATTAAACAGTCTTTATTGAGAAACGTCTTAATTATCGCCCTTTTAACAACGCATCTTTTTTATTCTTCAAAGGGATATACTCATTCGAATGAACTATTCTCTTCAAAAGAGATTACAGAAAGAGAGAGATTGTTCCGCATTTTCCTCGTTAATGGAAGTAGTTGGTGGTCAGAAAAATTCTACCAAATTCTCTGGATAGAAAAAACATTTTTTTTGGAAAACAAGTGGCGGTTATCGCAACCTCTCTATGAAAAACATGTCAATATAATAAAAAAATGGCAGAATATAATCAAAAAACGACATCATGTATTTAATACTCTGTGTAGCCTTATAGAATTAGAAATAGATGCAATGCGACATGTGAATGAAGCAAAACACTCTAATGAGCATACCCGTCTCTCAAACAGTATGAAACACATAGAGACATATCAAGAGCGTATAGCTAAAAACAAGAAAGAACTTGAGAAACTTGATCATGAAATTGAGATCTTATACAGAGTTATCATAGAGTATACAAAATTACCATAAACTTTGATCTATTCATTCCATAACTTTATGAAAAGTGCTTCTCAAAGGGTATTCTGCATTTTCAAGCATTTTGAACTATCTATCGCCATCTTTAGATACAAAGTGCCAAAGTACATACAATTTGTTTTATTTTACCAACATAAAAATAACATATATTGATTTATTCAATAGAAATTACTTATCAAAGCTCGTTAGAAACAAAAGACAATAAATACCCTATGTTTAAACACTTTATTTTATTTGCTATAGCAATAAGCGCTGTTTTTATTCACGCATCATACAACCCGTGGATGTAGAAAAGACGAATTTTTTGTTGGGAATACTTCTCCGATCAATTGTATTTCCAAAGAATATATAAAACAAAAAATAGAAAAGAAGATATTGGAAAAAGAACGCGAAAGATAATGGTTAGAGCTTGAAAAATTTGCTGTTATTGCTTGTCCAAGTAGAGAGTTTCCTGTTTACCCTGTTTTTTCTATTATCGATTGTATTTCAGAGGAAGAACTCAAACAAAATCGTTTTAATAAAGATAAAATCAATATAATGTACTTATTCATGCAATGGTTTATCGTAGGATTCATCATAACAACGATAACGTCCGTTCCCATTAGTTTACTTTGGCGTTTTAGATTTAAGGTTCCTGCCTGTTTATTTACAATAATGACAACCTTGGCTATTATTGCCGTCCCTTTATATTTGATTTATCGTCTCTCTTTTAATCTATTTTTTTAAAAAATACTTCTAAAACATTAAAAAAACCTGCTTTTTCAAGCGTTTTGAACTGTATCTCCCCTCATTTAGATACAATAGCCCCAAGTACAGCCCCACCATTCAATACAATTTTCACCATATTTCTAACATAAAAATAACACATGTCGATACATTCAAAGGGGATCAATTAAACGATCTTATAAAATAAGAGCAATACACAAAGTGGCTGTATTTAATGATAATAAATGAAGACGATTATTATGGAATTCTTGGTGTAAGCTACGCATGCAACGATAAACAGATAAAATCTGCTTTTCGTAAATTAGCTCTGCAATACCACCCTGATCATAATTCTAGTACCGAAGCAGAACAAAAATTCAGAAAAATTTGTGAAGCCTATGAAGTTCTTAAAGATCCTCAAAAGAGAGCTGCTTACAATCAGTTCTATCATAAAACTTTTAAAGATAATGACAAGGCTTCTGAAATTAGTAGAAACCAAGAGAACAGACGACAAGATAATACCGAGCATGTAATTGGTAGTATCATGAATGTAATTTTCATTATTTGTGGAATAATACCTATAATGTGTTATATAATTTCGTTTTTTACGTGGAATATACCACTAGGAATAATAAGTATAGGGTTATTAATTTTCATCAGTATAAAAGGATATTTGGTAAATATTGGTGCATTTATCTTCGGGATCATACTAATATCATTTATCAAAGTTATATGGAGAAGTATCTATTGATCAGTGCTTTTGAAGAGCTTTAAGATCAGCCCCACAGTGAATTCACAAGGTGTGGTAATTTTTGATTTTCTATAACAAGGTAGTGTAGAAAAACATAAAGATTATAATGTCTCTATCCGTTCTTTTCTTATTCTCCCCTTTCCTCCACCCCTCTATTTTCTTCCACAACCTGCCCCCAACCTTTCCCCAACAAGCCCACTTGACTCCACACAGACTTTTTCTCATGCCCCTACATCCTTTTCCCATATCGGCTAAAAAAAACGCCCCTCAAACGACTCTTTCTTAATGAACAAAAGTACCACAAGAACCATTTCCTCTCCAATGAAAAAGCACTTGTCCGGCAACTTCGCCATCATGGAGGGACTTTCATCGCGCCCCCAAACACGGCACAACACAAAAGCTCCCAAAATCCCCCCGTTTTGTCCCAATACGTCTAAACAAGCTTTAACGACCTCCCCGCCAAACACCTCCTTCCATTTTCCAGCATGCTTTACGTATCATTCCAAGCTCCCTACTTGCGTGCCGCAAAAACACAAAAACCGGCTCTTTTCCCCCTTGAACGTACCTTTTTATAGGTTGGAACCTGTCTGTACTGCTGCTTCTCTTCCCCCTAAGCCTTCATTTTTATTTTCCAACATGCTTTCCGTGTCACTCCAAGTCACTGGATGACGACCTGCCCCTCCATTGTCTTTTCCCCCAATGAACCAGCCAGCAACTTCCCCCCCCCCCACACACAAGCGCCCGCAATTTCTCATATATAGGCTCTTTTCTTCATGCCCCCCTAAGCTTCCCCAACAGCTCCCCTAAGTCCCCCTAAGTCCCCCAAAGCCCTCCCCCAAAAACGAAACACCATTGTCACCGCAATGAAAAAGCACTTGGGCCCTTTCATTGTGCTCCCCCAGCACGCACCACAAAAGCTCCCAAAATCACACCTCCATACCTCTAAGCACTTGGCCTTACTCCCATTCTCGTTTTCCTCTCCAGCATACACCTTGCATGCGCTCCAAGCACCCTTTCTTCCCCCCATTTCCCAACATGCTTTCACATTCATGTCCCTTAAGTTCGCTACGCTCCCTACTTCCCTGCGCCCCCTTGTTTGGCACCCTCCTCCAACATAAAAACCGGCTCTTTTCTCCCTCTGCTCTTTCCTTTTTATAGAACTTTGCCTCTCCTCAACGCTGCACACGATCCCTTTCTTGCCCGCCTCATTCTTGTTTTGCCCTCCAGCAGACGCTTTGTCTTCATTCCAAGCACCCTTTCTTCCCCCTCCTTCAAAGCAATTTCTGTCCTTAGATGAAAACCTGTCCCAACACTCTTAATTTGCTGTACCATCTTCTCCAAAGCCTCATTAAAACGGCTAATTTCATTTTCAAGCTTGCAAATATACGCTTCATCACGATAAGCCCGTTTAATCAAAGGAGGCATATCCGGCCAATAGAGCATTAAATCCACCCATTCGCGTTGAGAAATCCATAATCCCCCTTGACATTGTGCTTTATGTTCTGCTGGAAAATTCTTTTGCATGAAATGAGGGATCAAAATTTCAGGTTTTTTTGTTTTAATTTCTAATAAGCCATTTTTTCCCACAAAAGCATCGGGGGAAAATCCTTGTCCGCGATCATCAGCCAAAACAAAGCCAATACATTCAGGTTCTGTATGTGTAAGTTCCCCATAAAGCTGTCGTGCGATTGGTTCTAATTCTGTTCCACGTCGCATAGAAAGTGTTGCCCCTTCATCAACGGTTTTTCCTGTAATTCTTTCTCCCGCCAATTTCATCATCACACTCTGATAGCGTGAAGTTTTTTGCCCCTGTTTTTTTTGTGCCATAACCATCTCAAACAAAGAAGCTGTAATCAAACCATTACGCACTTTCTGCCATTCTTCTGTTCCTTGAATACAATCGATAATAATTGGCATGACCTTTCTCCCCTTCATCTTTAAAGTGTTTTTTGCAATATATCCTCTTTGAAACATTCATATTTTTAAAGCCTGTGTCCCTCACACGGACTAAAGGCGACAACATCCTTCAATGCATCCTTCAATATTGTGCCCCGAAAACACAAAAACTGCTGCCCCCCTCAACATCCCCCCTCCGCAATTTCTCATATATAGGCTCTTTTCTTCATGCCCCCCCTTTCCCATATCGGTTAAGAAAACCCCCGCAAAGCTCCTCCTCCCAAGCTCTCCCCCCAAGTCGGGCCCCCCCAAGAACGAAAGCATAACGCACACCATTGTCACCGCAATGAAAAAGCACTTGGGCCCTTTCATTGCGGCGCTCCCCCAGCACGCACCACAAAAGCTCCCAAAATCCCCCCGTTTTTGTCCCAATACGTCTAAACAAGCTTTAACGACCTCCCCCGTCAAACACCTTCTTCCATTTTCCAGCATGCTTTACGTATCATTCCAAGCTCCCTACTTGCGTGCCGCAAAAACATAAAAACCGGCTCTTTTCCCCCTTGAACGTGCCTTTTTATAGGTTGGAACCTGTTTGTACTGCTGCTTCTCTTCCCCCTAAGCCTTCATTTTTATTTTCCAGCATGCTTTCCGTGTCACTCCAAGTCACTGAATGACGACCTGCCCCACCATTACCTTATCCCCTCAATGAACCAGCCAGCAACTTCCCCGCCCCACACACAAGCGCCCGCAATTTCTCATATATAGGCTATTTTTTTCATGCCCCCCTTTCCCATGTCGGCTAAAAAAACCCCCGCAAAGCTCCCCCCTAAGCTCCTTTAAGTCCCCCCTAAGCTCCCCCTAAGCTTCCCCTAAGTCCCCCCTAAGCTCCCCCTAAGCTTCCCCTAAGTCCCCCCCTAAGCTTCCCCTAAGCTTCCCCTAAGCTTCCCCTAAGCTTCCCCTAAGCTTCCCCTAAGCTTCCCCTAAGCTT
>NZ_JBHINK010000006.1:26749-30575 GCF_042194905.1 Bartonella sp. CL63NXGY | reverse complement strand
CTAAGCTTCCCCTAAGCTTCCCCTAAGCTTCCCCTAAGCTTCCCCTAAGCTTCCCCTAAGCTTCCCCTAAGCTTCCCTTCCAAGAACGAAAGCATAACGCACACCATTGTCACCGCAATGAAAAAGCACTTGGGGCCCTTTCATTGCGGCGCTCCCCCAGCACGCACCACAAAAAACTCCCAGCCCCCCGTTTGTCCCAATACGTCTAAACAAGCTTTAACGACCTCCCCCTCCATTGTCTTATCCCCCCAATGAACCAGCCAGCAACTTCCCCGCCCCACACACAAGCGCCCGCAATTTCTCATATATAGGCTCTTTTCTTCATGCCCCCCTTTCCCATGTCGGCTAAGAAAATCCCCGCAAAGCTCCCCCCTAAGCTTCCCTAAGCTTCCCTAAGCTTCCCTAAGCTTCCCTAAGCTTCCCTTCCAAGAACGAAAGCATAATGCACACCATTGTCACCGCAATGAAAAAGCACTTGGACCCTTTCATTGCGACTTCCTTTTTCAACCCTGCTATTGCACGACGGAAAAATCATGGCGGCAATATTCTTCCTCCAATTTTTTTGCCATAGACTGAGCCACCTCTTGCGATATAAAAAGTATAGCGTTGTGTTTTTGTGGTTCGAGTCTGATTAAATTTCGCATATTTCCAGCATAATAAAGTGGAATCCCTTGATAAGAAGTCTTGAGATAACTTGGCATGTTTACCACCAATAATCTGTCAAGACATCACATGGGCGTAAACGATGCTGTTTTTCATAAGAGCCATAGAGATTATCTTCATAATCGCAAGCCGCTCTTTCATTTAAACAAGCATGATAAGCTTCACTATTCAAAATGAAGGGCTGCAATTGTGTATTTTCTTCATTCATTTCATGATTTTCGACATAAAAATCAGCGATTTGTTCCGTAACATCTTCAGCATGAGAAGTTGTCAGATCGAGTCGTAAAACTCTATAAACAGTTTCACATTCTTCAATCAGTTCGAGCACCTCTTCGATTTCGTCGATTGGTCCTTCATAAGTACCAGGATTTTCCTCTTCGCATAAAACGATAATGATTTCATCCTCTTTAACGAATGAAATATTTTTCATGATTTCCCCCTTTAGATAGTTGATAAAGCATAGCCTTGTCTTGACAAGACTAAATATAGCGTTAGTCTTATCTCCTCTATAGGAGAGATGTCAACCATTTTATCCTTCATAAAAGATATATTTTAAATATCTACGGGGTTCAAATGACATATGTAAATAAAAATCTATTATTCTTTGTTCCTCTCATGCCCCTTTGTTGTTCTCTATTTGTTCTTACAAAATTGCAATTATAAACACACAGGAGAGATAAAATGAGTGACATAATATTAATAAAATACTGGAGTCGCCTTGATTCAAAAGCACAAAAGGAAGTTATTTTGAAGCTTCGTCAATTGGCCGCCGCAAAAGAGTCAAAATCGCCTGTCTCTCTTGCGGAGAGAGTTTCGAAATAAGCTCTATAAATTCTTTATCTTCAGGGCTAGCCCCTTTACCATAAAGAATATAATTCATACTGATATTAATTTCGTGACAAATTCGCGAGAGAGATTCGATTGTTGGTTCTTTTCCTTCAGAAAGAATAGAATGAAGGTACCCCGCGCCTTTACCGGCAGCGAGGGAGATAGATCTTTTTGACCGCCCACTTTTTTCCAAAGCGATTCTTAATCTTTGACGCCAACCATCGATATTCATAATTTCACCATATAGCGCGTCTTTTTAAAAAAACACGTCCTTTTTATAAAACGAGCTTGCATTATCCTCTAAAAAGGATAAAATTAAGGAAACAAATTTTACTTTTTCGGGGGAAATTTTTTTATTTTTGGATCATAAAAACACTTTAACCACCCTACAGGATATAAAAGACCACTCTCCAAAGCTTCTGCCCAAAAGCAAGTACGTTGAGAATGTGTGGTATTCTTTATTTTTTCCATCACCGCAATCTTAAATCGTAAGTTTGCATGCTCTTCAAGCACAGCCAATCATTTATAAGCGTCGTAAAGAAGCCTCTAGTCATCATCGAACAGAGCCAAAAGCAACACAAGTTAAATCCTTATTTGAGCTTTTATCATCAATAAAAATGTATAAAAAAGAAGAAAGTAGATTGCAGTATGAAACACGCTAATCAACAAGAAACTCCTCATTATGAATCGTCTAGGCTTCCATATGTTTGTTGGTATCAAAATGACTTTCTAGGAGGTGTACGTGGGATGCGCGCACACGAAATTGGAATCTATACGATTCTTCTCAATGAAATGTATGCCCGTGGACGACCTTTAGAAATATCGAAAGAACGTTTAGCGCGTCTTTGTGGTTGTGACAAGCGAACTTTTGTTAATGTTTTAGAAATGCTCATCCAAGAAGGTAAGATTTTAAATTTAGCCAATGGATTATGGAACAAGCGTTGCGAAAATATTTTTCAAGAGCGTGAAAAATTGCTTGAACAAAAATCCTTTGCGGGTCGTTCTTCGGCAAAAAAACGCAAAAAAATCAATGCAGAGATGCAACAACTGCTTAACGAAAGTCCAAAAGATGCTGCACAAAGCTCAGAAGCTCAAAAGGCAGAAGAAAAGGAAACACCTTACGGTGTTTTAGAAAAGAAAATTTTGTTTGATGAGACAGAGCCTTGTTTTTCCTTCGAAGAGAACTTTGAACAAAGCGATCATCCATCCTCCTCATCGGCTCTTGATTCACCTCTCTCTTCCCCTCCACAAGAAGAAGCGGAGCAAAAAAACGCCCCCTCTTTAAACGCTCCCCAAGCCGAGTTTACCTCCGCCCCTATCGCGCAAATTGTCACGGGGGAAAAAACAAAATCCGCCACCACTCTTCCCTCCAGCAATCTTTCTGCCTCCATCCCGCTTTGCACCAACAAAAAAACCACTTCCTCAGTTGCCAAAGGGCACCGTCTTCCTGAGCATTGGCAAGCAGACATCAAGGCGGCAGTTTCAGAAGGTTTGAGTGAAAGCCAAGCCCATTGGCAAGAAAAGAAGTTTCGCGACTATTGGCAAGCCAAGAGCGGCAAAGAAGCTCTCAAAGTAGACTGGCAAGCCACATGGCGCAACTGGTTTCGCCGTGAGATCGAACGGCAAGAACAGCAAAAACAGGGAAGCTCCTCATCTTTCATCTCTGAGAACAACGACACCCTTTACCGCAGTTTGATCAACTATAATGACAATTTTTGACATCACAAAAACAACGTATTTTTCAAGCACGCGCGGGGATAAAAATGTTTCAAAACCACAACAGCATCGGACAAAATAACACAGAACAAAACAAAGGGCGGCAAAACAACACTTGGATAGGCGATTCACACAGCAAAATGCGTCAACATCGACCATTTTGCTCTCATCACAAAAGCGTTTTCCCCACACAAGGACATCCACAGGCACCCCAACACAAGGCACCCCAGCATGCACCACACCCTCAAAACAGGCATACCCACCCCGCCCTTCTTGCATCATTCCTCCTTTCCGCCTTCCTCCTTTTCTCAAGACACCACTTCCCATGCTCTTGGCAAGCAGACATCAACACAGCCATTTCAGAAAAACTCAATGAAAAGCAAACTCTTTGGCAACAAACCCACCCCCTCCACACAGGCATCCCAACAGGACACTCCAACATGCACCCCAACAGGACCCAAGCATGCACCACACCCTCACAGGCATCCGCCCCACCCTTCTTGCATCCTTCCTTCTTTCCCCTTCCTCCTTTCCTCAAGGCACCACTTCCCATGCTCTTGGCAAACAAACACCAACACAGCCATTTCAGAAAAACTCAATGAAAAGCAAACTCTTTGGC
>NZ_JBHINK010000006.1:18837-26649 GCF_042194905.1 Bartonella sp. CL63NXGY | reverse complement strand
CCACTTCCCATGCTCTTGGCAAACAAACACCAACACAGCCATTTCAGAAAAACTCAATGAAAAGCAAACTCTTTGGCAACAAACCCACCCCTTCCACACAAGGACACCCCAACACATGCCCCAACAGGACTCCAACATGCACCACACCCTCAAAACAGGCATACCCACCCCGCCCTTCTTTCACCCCCTTCCTCCTTTCCCCTTCCTCCTTTCCTCAAGGCACCACTTCCCATGCTCTTGGCAAGCAGACATCAAGGCGGCAGTTTCAGAAGGTTTGAGTGAGAGTCAAGCCCTTTGGCAAGCCAAGAGGTTTCGCGACTATTGGCAAGAAAAGAGCGGCAAAGAAGCTCTCAAAGTAAACTGGCAAGCCCCATAGCACCACGGGACTTTACGATCAGATCGAATGGTGAGAACAGCAAAAACAGAATTCTCACCTCCCACATCTTGAGAAAAACGACAATAATATCACGAATGACCATGAGCACAATTTTTGAAATCAAACAAAAACTTATCTCACAAGCCGATAAAATAGTAGAAATGCTTCTTCCCCAAGGGCACAAACGAGGCAACAATTGGATTGTAGGCAACACACGTGGTGAAGCGGGTCAAAGTTTATCGATTTGCTTAAGTGGTAGTAAAGCAGGACTTTGGTATGATTTTGCAGAAAGCACAGGAGGAGATCTTTTAGACCTTTGGTGTGAAGTCAAAGGCATTAGCCTCTCTCAAGCCTTAGAAGAAGCACGCGCGACTCTCAATCTGACACGCCCCAAACCCTTTATGGCGCCCCATCGTTCCTATCGCCGTCCACCGGTTCCTACAGGGCAGAGCCCGCAGAATCTTGTAAAAACCTATCTCCATGAAAAACGCCGCATTCCTCTAGAGATTATAAAGCGTTACCGCATAGGAGAAAATGGCGAAAAAATCATTTTCCCCTTTTATAAACCCGACGGCACCCTTGCTTTAGTCAAAGAACGGCTTGCGCAAACGGGAGCAAAAACAAAACCAACAGCCTCCCAATGTGAACCGATTTTATTTGGTTGGCAAGCCCTTTACCCCACAAACCACCCCTCCACGCACACATCCCAGCAGGCAACCCAGCACACACCTCAGCAGGCACCCCAAAACACCACCTCAACCAACCCCGCCTCCACAAAGGCATCCCCGCACACATCCCAACAGGCAACCCAGCACGCACCTCAGCAGGCACCCCAAAACACACCCCAGCAGGTACCCTCAACCAACCCCGCCTCTACACAGGCACCCCAACACACACCTCAGCAGGTACCCTCAACCAACCACGCCTCCACGCAGGCGCCCCAAAACACCGCCTCAACCAACCACGCCTCTACACAGGCATCCCAAAACACCGCCTCAACCAACCACGCCTCCACGCAGGCATCCCCGCACACATCCCAGCAGGCATCCCAACACGCACCCCAGCAGGCACCCACGCACGCGCCCCAACAGGCGCCATTCCCCAATTTTTCTTCAACAAACCGTACCATTGTTATCACTGAAGGAGAAATTGATGCGCTATCCTTAGCCGCCTATGGATATCCGGCGGTTTCTGTTCCCTTTGGAGGAGGCAGTGGAGGAAAACACAACTGGATTGAAAATGAATTTGATCATTTAGAATCTTTTGAAACGATTTTTTTAGCCACCGATATGGATCCGCCCGGAGAAGAAGCAGCCCGTGAGATTGCCAGCAGGCTTGGACGCCACCGTTGCTACCGTGTCCGTTTACCCCTTAAAGATGCCAATGACTGTTTAACCGCAGGGATCGATAAAGCCACCATAAAAGCTGCCTTTTCCTCAGCACAAAGCTTTGCCCCAGAAGGTTTACGGCGCGCCTCAGACTATAAAGAGCAAGTGATTGGGCTTTTTTGGCCAGAGCCTGAAAAACATCTTGGTTATACGGTTCCCTATCCTAAACTGAAGGACAAATTGCATTTCCGCCCAGCAGAATTAACGCTCTGGAGTGGTGCGAGTGGTGCAGGTAAAAGCCAATTATTATCAGACTGTATTCCCCATTGGATTGCACAAAAGAGTCGCCTTTGCTTAGCGTCTCTAGAAATGAAAGGAGAACAATCACTTCGCCGTTTAACCAAACAAACGGGCGGCTTAGAACAGCCTACAAAAGAGACAATTGAACGGATTCTTCATTTTTTAGACGAAGGGCTTATTCTTTATGAGCATGTTGGCAAATCGAGCGTAGATACCTTGCTTGAAGTCTTTGACTATTGCCGTGCGCGCTATGGCTGCGATCAATTTATCATCGACAGTTTGATGCGGCTTGGCATTGCCTCTGATGATTATGCAAGACAAGAACAAGCGGTTTATAAAATGGTTGATTGGGCTGTTTTAAACAATGTGCATATTCACCTTGTCGCCCATGCCCGCAAAGGCGGTCTGGATAAAGATATCCCCAGCACAGAAGACATTAAAGGCGCCTCAGAAATTGGTGCCAATGCCTTTAACATCATCACCATTTGGCGCAATCGGTCGTTGGAAGATAAAATCTTTGCCGCCTCTCTAGCACAAGAAAAAGCAGATTTAGCAAAACGCCCAGGCGTTATTATGAATATTGCCAAACAACGTTCTGGTGATTTTGAAGGCAAAATAGGGCTTTGGTTTGATCCCCAAACCTACCGCTATCGCTGTTCTTTTGAACAATCATTCCCTCGACGTTATCTGTAATACCCCATAAACCCCACTCTCTTTAAAAACGCCTCCGCCTTCACACGCGCACGCCTTGCTCCCACAGAAACAACAGGAAGGATCAATCCACAAATAATGAAAAACACCCAATCCTTCGCGAACCAAAGCCAGCCCAACCCCATATTCTCTGCTCCCAAAGGCAAACAAAAAAGGATCGCTCCAGCAATGGCGCAAAACACCAACCCCTTCAATAACCACAAACAACGCGTCACCACCCCATCTTGCCGCCCCCTTATATGCAAAATCAAGAACCACTCCAACACTACAGCAAACACGATCCCCATCAAGGACAATAGTCCCCAAGGTATGTCCATACTCTCCATCCCCCAAAGAGCCAAAAAAAGGACGACTCCTAAAATACCGTAAAACAGCACTTCCTTCAAAAAGAGGGAAACACCAAAAATACAATAAAACGCCGCCCGCCACCACGGAATATCGAAGCGCTTGGAAAGCCTATAAGTACAAATAACGACAACAATAAAAAGGTAGGAAACCACCAACAACAGCAAAAAAACACCAGCTACCTCAAGAACCAAGCCCATAGAACACGCGCACGCCTTATACCCTGATAAATCAAAGGAGAAAAAAATCCAACAATAAAGGGCAACACCCTCTCATCCGAGAACCAAAGCCAGCTCAACCCTAGATTCTCTGCTCCCAGACGGGTAAAACAAAGGAGAGTACCCAAAATGCAGGAAAACAGCACAAAATTCAAAGCACGCAACGACCTCTGTAACACCGTATCACCTTGCTCGCGTATAAAGAACCCCAAGAGCACTTTCAACAATACAGACAAGAGCAAAACCTTTAAGAATACCGCCCTTATGCTATCCATATCTCTGACACCCACAGCAGCAAACCACAGGATAAAGCCCATCATGCAACAAAACATAACCGCCTTTAAGAACACTTGCCAAGCAACAGGCATGCTCTTGACGCCCAGATGCACCAAACCAAGGACAGTTGCAAAAATGCAAGAAAACACCGCCCCCTTCAAGAGCAGCTCCCCGTCAACAGCGCGCCTGCCCACGCCCACATAAATAAAACCAAGGTAGGTGGCAACAACGCCATAAAGCACCACCCATCTCCAAAACATCCCCCCTGTAACAGAGCGACGCTTTGCTCCCACATAAATAAAAATCAAGGCCAGAGCAAAAAAGCAGAAAACCCCCAACAACAGCCAAAACATCACATCGTTCGACATCAAATACCCCTCACAGAAAGAACATCAAAGACCACGCCCGTGGGACAGAAAAATGCTCATTTTTTTAAGCCCCCCAACAGTACACGCACACACCGTACCCCTCCAAAGCAAAAAAAGGAAAAAGTCCAACAACGCAGCAAAACACCAGCACCTTCAAAAACATGTCCCGCGCAACCACCATACGCCCCGCTCCTTTATTAAGTAAAAATCAGAGACCATGCCAAAAATGCAGCAAAAGATCAATCCTTTGCAAAGAATGAAAGCCTAAACCCAAGACGTTTTGCCCCTAGACAAATAAGCCCAAGGATAAGACCAAAGACAACGCCAAAAAGAATGTAAAAGACCCACTTGTTTGAGAACCACAACCAAGTCAAACCAAAGTGCTCAGCTTGCGCATAAACAAACTTAGAGACAGCGATAATAATGAAGCTCAACGCCAAATTTTTTAAAAAAGCCTTCCTTGTAACCCCGAAAAACCTCATTGCCGCATAAATAGAAACAAAGACAAGAGCAACAAAGCAGAAAAACCCCAACCACTGCAAAAACATCACATCGTTCGACATCAAATACCCCTCACAGAAAGAACATCAAAGACCACGCCCGTGGGGAAGAGAAATGCTCATTTTTTTTAAGCACCACCCCAACAGTACACGCACACACCGTACCCCCTCCAGAGCAAAAAAAGGAACAAGTCCAATAGTGCCCACAAACACCCCATTGTTAAAGATCACAAACCAGCGAACCCCCATATGCTTAGCGCCGTTATACGCCAACCCAACAACAGCTCCAACAACGCAGCAAAACACCAGAAACCTCAAAAAAGACACCCCACGTGATATCCCCTTACCCCGCACCCTCATAAGCAAAACCAAGGACAGGTCCAGCAATGCAACAAACACCGCTCCTATCACTAAAAATTCCCACGATATATCAAAACGCTTCACTCCCTTATAAGCAAAGCCAAGAACCACTACAGCAATGGCGCAAAACACCACAGCCTTGAAAAACACGCCCCACGATACAGTCTTACGGTCTGCTCCCACAACAATAAAACAAAGGGTCGCTCCAGCAATGCAAGAAATCTCCACCCCCTGCCAAAACACCTCCCACGTCATAACCGGTCGCCCCGCATCCTCATAAGCAAAACCAAGGACCAAGCCAATAATGCCCGCAAACACCAACCCCTTCAAAAACATGTCCCGCGCAACCACCATACGCCCCGCTCCTTTATTAAGTAAAAATCAGAGACCATGCCAAAAATGCAGCAAAAGATCAATCCTTTGCAAAGAATGAAAGCCTAAAACCAAGACGCTTTGCCCCTAGACAAATAAGCCCAAGGATAAGACCAAAGACAACGCCAAAAAGAATGTGAAAGACCTAACTGTTTGAAAACCACACCTGAGCCAAACCAAAATGCTCAGCTTGCGCATAAACAAACTTAGAGCTCACGCCAACAAAGAATGCAAGCACCCCACTCTTAAAAAAGTCCTTCCTTGTAACCCCGAAAAACCTCATTGCCGCATAAATAGAAACAAAGACAAGAGCAACAAAGCAGAAAAATACCAACCACGGCAAAAAAACCAAATCATGCGGCATCAATATCCCCCACAGCAGTAAAATTAAAGGTAACGCCCATCATGCAAAAAAAAATGCCAATCCTTTCAAGAAGCAAATCCACGCGAGACAACACACTTTTCCCCATACAGCCTCCCCTATAAACCCCTCTCCTATAAAACAATGACAACACCCACAGAAAGCGACCCCTCACCCTTTTTTTGAAACTTCCCCTCACGCAAAAAGCAGACATAAAAACGTATCCCTCAACAAGCATACAACAGCACAATCCCGTTTCTTTGCATAAACATAAAGAAGCAAACGATAATTTTTAAGGAGATGCTATGACCCATAAGCAGAAAAAAAATATGCAAACCTGCCCGCTTGATCATCAAAATCAAGAAAAGCACATTGGTCATTTAAAGACGCAAGAAATCCCTGTTGAAACGCGTAATCCTTATTTTAAACCCAATCATCGAGAAAGTTCCAGCAACCCGCGCACCATCAATGCCATTGCCAATGCACAAAGCCATCCCATTGCACTTTTATATGCGAAAGGACATCTCAGCAAAGCCCAATATAAAGCGGCAGAACGTTTTTATTTTTACTGGCGTCAAAGCCAAGCCGATCTCCACATGAGCCTTGACTACACCCGTGAAAAGGTTTCCTGTAGCCAAGGGTACATACACCCCATTGAACGTCAAATAGAAGCCTCCAATCATTTAAGAACAATCAAAGTTCAACTGGGTATTCTTGGCTATTCACTGCTTGAACGCGTTATCGGCCATGGACAAGCGATAAAAGAATTAAGTTCTTCAAAACGCAAACAAAACTCCCTTGCCGATCATTTACGAGATTGTTTAGACTTGCTCGCATTTCATTGGGGATATGCAAACCATAAACATTTTGAATAATCCCCCTCCTCGCCATTTTAAGCGGCCTCCCATGTTGCCCCCGCCCCTCTAAAGAAACCTCCCCCACACGGGCTCAAGCATTGAGCAGCTCTCGCCCCCATTTTCATTACCTTGCCCCCCCACACCCAAAAGGACAATACTTCACCCCCCACACATACTGAAGATACACCCCACACTCTTAAAAACAAAAAGCCTTCCCCATATCAGTCCTATAATCATGAGGGGCTCTTAATTCATTTTTGATTGAAGAATATTATCAAGATGCTTGCATGTATCATAATATTTTTAAATATAGTTTAATTAATATCGAGTCTTAAAACAAATATTCAATTGAAAAAAGTGTTAAGTTTTAATGCAAAATGACAAAATTTTTTGTAAAAAGTATTTTTTATATTGCTATTTTTTCAATTCTCTGCTAATTATAATGTGGTAGGTTCTTTAAGTATGATTTTTTGTATTTAGTACGGCCTTTTGAATTTATTCTTTTTTGACACGTCCTGCGAGTCAATGTTAAAATTCTCCTGCTCTTTGGTCCTCTAATTGCGACGGAGGACTTTTTTTTATAACTGTACTTTTTTATGACTGTATTGTCTTAAATCACTTCCTTATGAGCTTTGTTATATTCCTCCATAAGGTCTACCCGCAAAATAGATCATTCTTTTGTCAAATTGACTTGCGTTTCATTCTCAAAGAACAAAGATTCTTAACTCAATCTGATTTACAAACAGCTTGGATACACTTCTCTCTTGGCTTCCATTTCCTCTTGGCTTCCATTCAGGGATTTTCAGCTAAACTCAAGGCGCAACAGAAGCTTGCTCTGTCTTAAAGATTCACCACGCCCTTAAAAAAACACTTAAAACATATCCAAAGAAGCTTGCTTCATATCACCAAACTTCAAATGACAGTGTTTTACGACATAACAGAATGACTTAACTACTGGATAACTTTCTTTATCGCATAGTCCACCAACAGGTTGATGTATCACGGTAATACTTTGATTTATAATAATAATTTCCAGTTATCTATATAAAATTAAGAGACCCGGATATCATAGGGATTCTCTCATTTTAAATTTATTTCATGTTGCATCAATCAACACCTTGTCTTTTCCACATTACAAACATGAGAGACATATGAAATAAAACACTAGCAAGATAAAGAATCAAAATGCCTCTTATGAACACGCTCAAGAGCCAAAGGCTGTCATCACATGAGGCGCGAATAGTATGATAGTGCAGGCTTTCCCCTTATGAGATTTTAAAGAAGGGCTTATCCACTTCGCAAGAGATTTCTCCATTATCCCATTCATCAATATCCCCATTCATCAATATCCCCATTCATCAACATCCCCATTCATCAACATCCCCATTCATCAACATCCCCATTCATCAACATCCCCATTCATCAACATCCCCATTCATC
>NZ_JBHINK010000006.1:17668-18737 GCF_042194905.1 Bartonella sp. CL63NXGY | reverse complement strand
AACATCATTGTGATGATAAGACAACATAATGTTTTTTAAACAAGTACGTAAATGTGCAACACAAATATATTCTATTTAGAACATTCTGTTTTACGTGATTCGCGTAAAACCTCATTAAAAACAAAATCTCTATGAGAAAAAATCTAAAGCGTGAGGATAAAAACATGAAGCAAGCGTGATTCCATTCAGCTATTGCTCTTTAACCGTCAAACCAAATAAAAATAGATCCGGCCAAATAAAAATAGATCCAGAAAGTATGTTAATCTTCCTACCTTAAGAGATAAGCTAAGAATATAGACAACATCTCTCCTAACATTCCCCTTTTTCTAGCATCGCGTAAGAATCAAAAGTTATACAGCTTATTTTCTCATATTATAAAGCACTGTTTTTTTAAGGCGGTATTGAAGCAGTTAAAACAATTGAAGTGTTTAGCCAACGCCATTAGCAAAGCTAAAAAAAACAAACTGTTGAAAAGCCGTGCATATCTTGTGTAAACACAAAAAAAACAAGAAAAAGGCACAAAAATATCTTAATTTTTATAAAAATGCTCAGCGTCTTTTACGATTGTATTGACGAACAACCCTTATCACATAATCATCTTAAATATTGAGAATAAAGAATGAATAGCCCTCGCAAATACAGCAACCTATCAATAAAAATATAAAAACAAATCTTTTGGTTATCTCTGTTTCTTATGGAATATGCCTTTCCCTATGGATGCACTTTAGCCTCCAAAGAGTGCGTTCAATCCATGGAAAGGATGCACTCCAGCCCTTAAAGAGTGCATCCTTCCCCTCAACGGAAACTGCCAAACCCTCATGAAGCAGTATCCAATCTATAAGAGGATGCACTCTAGCCCTCAAAAAGAGTGCATCCTTCCCCTCAACGGAAACTGCCGAACCCTCATGAAGCAGTATCCAATCCATAAGAGGATGCACTCCGCCTTCAAAAGAGTGCATCCTTCCCCTCAACGGATACCGCCGAACCCTCATAAGGCAGTATCCAATCCATAAGAGGATGCACTCTAGCCCTCAAAAAGAGTGCATCCTTCCCCTCAACGGAAACTGCC
>NZ_JBHINK010000006.1:0-17568 GCF_042194905.1 Bartonella sp. CL63NXGY | reverse complement strand
GGCAGTATCCAATCCATAAGAGGATGCACTCTAGCCCTCAAAAAGAGTGCATCCTTCCCCTCAACGGAAACTGCCAAACCCTCATAAGGCAGTATCCAATCCATAAGAGGATTCACTCCGCCTTCAATAGAGTGAATCCTTCCCTTCAAGGGTTTTACTCAATTTTCATCGCATCTCATTTTTATGAACCCTCATTTTTATGAATCCTTGGTCAAAGGCACAAAAGGAAGTTTTCTAGCGACTGCCGTATCACCCATCTTATGGGATTCCACTTGCCTACAGAGCTTTCAAACCTTTTTACGCCTTCATAAAATCGAATCTAAAAGAATTCATTAAGGCAATTAAGGGTAAATTTTGTCAAAATATAGACAAAGTTTATTCTTTTTTGTGATTGTTGTATTTTTACTATAGTTATTTAAATCGAATTTATATATGATACGTATCGATATTTATTTATCGAAATAAATATAGGAGAAAAACTATGAATATCAGATATTTTTTCATAGCGGGGGCTATCACAAGTGGTTTAGCTCTCGCGATTCAAAAATCTGATCGTATAGTCAATAAACAGCCCTCTCCTATTGTTGCACCTTATACTATTGAGAAAACAAATTTACAGTTTGTTAAACAAGTAAGGGACACATCGGATACATTGAATATACTGAGAGTCAGTAATAGAAGCGCATCAGAACAAGCATCAATAAACGATATATACGAGAAAGGAAAAAGTTTATTGAATGCAATAGCTAGTTTTTTAGGATCAATTATTATATATTTCATACAACTTGTTTCTACTAGAGTATAAGCTACAAAAAGTTCTTAAAGTAAAGTTATATACATTTTGTATATATTGTAAAACTTAAATAAAAAGGCCCTTTTTAAATGGGGCCTTTTTTAGTTTAATTTTTCCTTTGTTTTAGTTTAATTTTTATTGTGTTTTTATTTTTATTGGCCAAATATCACAGCCTTCAAAAATGCCATTTTTTGCCTTCCTCTCCCCTCAAATGACAAAGGCTCTAACCCTTAAAGCTCCCCCATAGCGCTTTAATCAATGAGAATCCGCAATCCTTTTATTCTTCTTGTTCTTCCCAAAAGTTCCTCTGTTTCAAGAAAATGACCATGCATCCCCTACATCATCGGATTGGCTTACAGATCTCCATGAAGCAGACTGAAAAACACAAAAATACCATATAAATTTTTGTATCAATATCACCATACTGAAACGCTGTTGCAGCTTAACAAGCGCTGCTTCATTGGCAAGAACTTCTTAAAGACAAAAAACACCTCAAAGGAAAAAGACCCTAACACTGCTCAAAAATGCCATTTTTTGCCTTCCTCTCCCCTCAAATGACATAGGCTCTAACCCTTAAAGCTCCCCCATAGCGCTCCCCCCATAGCGCTTTAGTCAATGGACCTTTCCCTCATACCGCTTGAATAAGGCACTTGAATAAGCGATAATTTATGAGCATTTTCTAACAAAACAACAGAACAGTCTTAAAGAAGAGAGTAGAATTTATAATTGATTTTTCCCCCTATTCTTGAGGATCAAGCTATTTCCAGTCTATTTTTTAAAATCTTGGCTATTATTCTTGATTTTTCGAGCCCTTTATTTGGCTCTGGTAAGAAAGGTGTGAAAGCGTCTCAATCATGGCGCTTTCACATCTTTTAAATAAGGGTGCTTTCCTTCAACAGGAGAGTACAACACTAATCAATTTTTATATCCATAAATGCGATTTTACCATCTTTAATATAAGTAATATCAGGAGCATGTTTTACCCCCTCTGCTTCAAACACGAACTGTTCATCACTCACCCCTTCAAACCCTTGTTCCCTTAATTCTTGTTTTTTCTCCTCGACTAATTTTTTATGAAAAGCACGTTTTTGATTACACGTATTAGGGGATCTCACTCTGAAAAGCTGATAGTCCATGGCTATAGACCACTTCTCAGCAACCCGTTCCAGTAGATCGTAACTGAACTTTCCTTCCCTTTTCACTTCTTGAGCGATCACCATCGCGCGTTCCAAATGGACTTTTTCAATGGTTTCATCAAAGCCAAGCTTCTCCCCTGCCGTAAAACTTTCGTCATAAGAAGCTAAAGTCTCAACATCGCCAAGTAAGGCAAGAGCAGCAAGATGCAGCAAAGCATAAGGTGCGAGCTCTATGTCATCATCCGGTGCCCAAGATAAAGAGTCTTTTTCCCAAGGGGGAATACCATATTGAGAGCGAAACATTTCATGCAAAGAATCATCTTCCATTGTCCATTTTAAAGTTTTATCGAGTGCTTTCTTTAAAAGCTGGACGCTCACTTTTTCTTCAAAAATTTCCAATCCATTGGGTACAAAATTCATAAATACCGTTGGAACAACCCCAGAATTATGAGGATTAATCGTCTGACAAGCCGCCGCAAAAATACCGCTCATAATTAAAAGTCCGCGATCAAAAGGCGAAAATTCTTCCACTCGTTTCTCGTTATAAAGAAACTGCACTTCGCGATCTGGTAAAAAGAGGGTTGCCAAATAATCTCCCTTTCCCTCGATTTCCACCGACCATCCCAAGCTTTTTAAAAGCCCTGTTGCACTTTCTATCGTGAGAATTTCATCATCATCATAATCGGCAGAGAACTCTTTTTCCTTTAGTTGCAAACGCCTCTCCTGCACCACAGCTTCATCTTTCCAAAACTGCTGCGTTGCAAGATCATTTTCTTTAAGCACTCTTTCCAGCTCGCCTTTCACTTGGAAATTCATTTTCATCCGTTTAAAGACAGAGATATAAAGAGCTAAAATAAGCATGATAATGATCATGCAAATAACAATCATCACCCAGAATCCGGGATCTAATAGAAATACGGCTATAGGATCACTGTTCATTTTTCCCCTCTCAGTCTTTACAAAGCCCGTGCGACAGAGAGCTTATGTGCTCTCCTACAGAGATTGCTTCTTCTAGTTTCTGAATATTTTTTCGCAACTCACCCGTCACTTTGGTGCGAAGCCGTAACATAACCGGAATAAAAATAATAACACAAACCGTTATGATGTCCGTTGTTTTAAAGAGAACGGCATGCACAACATATTGCCACCCTGTCAGCTGCCAATTCAATACACCTGGTATTTCTAGCACCATTTTCCACATGATAATGAGAACAGCAATAGCAAAGATAATTTTATAATCCTTTGCTGAGAGCAACACGTGCTGGAGCGAAAAAGAATGCACTCCTTTATGCGTTTCTTGCTCTGATGCCCAATTTTGCTCCTTCATGTATTCTCCCCTCTCTCTTTGAAAAGACCCGTGCGACAGAGAGCTTATTTGCTATCACACAGAGATTGCCTCTTCTCGTTTCTGGATTTTTTTCCAATTTACGCATTATGATGATGCAAAACCCAAATACCACCGGAATAAAGAAAAGTACACAGACCATTATGGTTTGCGTCATAATAAAAATTATAATATTCCTGCTACCTTGCCACCCTCTTACCTTCCTCACATTGCAAACAATAAAGATTTTCAAACCACGCCAATCTGTAAACAATAGTCACAATTCAGCTTTTTCTTCCCAAAAATCCTCCTATTTTCAAGAAAATGACCCTGCAGCCCCACTTCAATAGGATTCATTTCAAAGCTTGAATGAACAAGGCTCCTAAAAATACGAAAACAACCCATATACCGCGCGCCCCTACAAGCAAAACCGTTCCTTCCTCACGCCTCAAACGATAAAGTAAGTCCCAAGCACTCACTCTAGGCTCTAAACCCCAAGGGCTCTTATTCCCTTAAATCAATACTAATCCATAATCGGCTTTTCTTTCACTCAATGCCACCCTCAACACTGCTCCTTAGAGCAATGTTTACGGACACCTCATGAAAGAGCACCAAAACATATCAGAGGCAAAATGGTATAGAGAGCAATCCCTATAAAGGCTGAATCTCTCATAATTTCTTCATTATTTTTTCCCTCTCATGACTTCTCAAACGCTGTATCCTGTTCTTGCAAGACGTTTTTCAGTTCTTTTCTTAAACAGCGATACGTTCTCACCTGCTTAAAGACACCATAATAAAGTTGTAAAATCATCATAGGAATACAAGCAACCACCAATGTCACGCACATAAGCACGAGACCGAATATTGTAACAAGAATATCACTCCATTTTTCTCTATCGCCTTTTTTATACCAATCCTTTTGATCGGTTATTTTACCCCGTTGCTGGTTTATTTCTTTCAATTTTTGAGTATTTTTTCTCAACAAAAGCCACAATGTTATGAAGAGTATGTACAGAACTGGAAACAAGACCCAAACACACACTGTAATAACTTTCCAAAACGCATACAGAGAGAGAAAAAGAGGTGTATCCCACCACCCTGTCAAGTTCTCTTGGCTACCCAAAGATGAGAGAAAGAAAATCCTGTTGCACAACTCAATAATGAGCGAGAGGAACCAAATGACAACATGCTCTCGCACAGAAAAATAATCTTTCCCAAAAAAATAGCGTAGTTCATTATAAAATGCTGAATAAAATTCTGACTTTTTCCCCTTCATTGCTCTTCCTTTTTTTATGAAAAATGCATTTCTTTATCTCATGCCCGCTTTTTTAAGAACCACGAAAAGTGCGATGCATGGCGCTTTCCTTATTTTTAATAAAACCCCCCAACTTTCTAAAAGCGCGGTTACTCTTCCCAATGATTAAGAGCATCCTCCTCATTACAAACGAAAATAGGCTCTCTTCTTTGTCTGATGATTTTCCAACCATTCATCCTCCCCTCTTCTTGTGTCACGAGAGCTTCTAAACATTGCCTCTTACCCCTCACGATAGCTACAAAAGCGCCTTGTCACTCTCTTTATCTTACGCGTTTTAATGCCCGTCTCACTTTACGATACGTTCTCACCTGCTTGAAAACAAAATAGTAAAATTCTAAAATGAGCATGACAACACCCGCAGGAAAAAAGACGTTTAGCAGAAATATCAACCAAAAGTATACGATAAAAAAACAGCTTATTTTTTCTCTATTGTTTTTTACCGGATTATTTTGTTGATCGATTGTGTGACCCCGTTGCTGGATAGCCTCTTCTAACTGCTGAATCTTTTTTTTCAACAAATACATTAAGATGAGATAAAGCACCAATAAAACAGGCATCAAGGCAACAACAACCACCATGATGACTTCACGCAGCACAAAAAGCGCCAAAAGAGTGCTATCCTGCGATACACTCAACGGCCACTTGGCTTCTAATGGGATCAAAAGAGCTTTATAACCTATCCCAATAAGGATAGAAATAAGACAAATAATCATATGATCTTTATAAGAACGAAATGATTTTCCAAAAAAAAGAGAGCACCGTTTGTTATAAAATGTGGAATTTTCCCCCTTCATTTGCTCTTCCCTTTTATGCAACTGTTTGTCCCTAACTTTATAAGGACACGCATAATCTCTCAAAGCACAATTGCATCCATTATCGTCAAACAGAACACCCCAGAAAATACTCGTATTGCATATTCATGTTGCCAATAGTTTTGCCAATTCACGTGCTTGTTTTAAAGAAATCTCTCAACACTTCCAAACCAACGCGCGTACACCCCATTTCATGAACATCCCCCATGAAAGGGATAACAATAGCGCTCCCATGAATATATCCCCTTACTATAAACTCTATCACTACCATTGTTTCAATAAAAAATGTAATCCGGCACCATTCATATACGCCCCCTGCGGCCTCTACAATAGCCTTACCCTCCCTTGTAATACGCATAATCTCTCAAAGCACCATTGCATCCATTATCGTCAAACAGAACACCCCAGAAAACACTCGTATTGCATATTCATGTTGCCAATAGTTTTGCCAATTCACGTGCTTGTTTTAAAGAAATCTCTCAACACTTCCAAACCAACGCGCGTACACCCCATTTCATGAACATCCCCCATGAAAGGGATAACAATAGCGCTCCCATGAATATATCCCCTTACTATAAACTCTATCACTACCATTGTTTCAATAAAAAATGTAATCCGGCACCATTCATATACGCCCCCTGCGGCCTCTACAATAGCCTTACCCTCCCTTGCAACAAGCTACGCCATAACTCGTTCCTCAACACGGACAACCCCATTAGCCTAAGGCTCCCTGCAACAACCCCACCCCTGCCCAAAAAACAGCCCTATCTAGCTTCTACGATAGCCTTTATCCCTTGAAAAGACAGAAGCATTTTTATTCTTTTCTCAATTGTTTTCGGACCCCCCACTTAAGACATGAAAAAAGGAACTTCCATTGATTTGCAAATGATCGCGCAATAAGAGCATTTGAAATGAGAAAATCTTACAACTTTCTTATTCCAATTAAAAAAGATCAATGATCATTCAAAATATGACGATATATTCCATTCTTCATTGGGGATCTTGCAAGCCAATAGCTTAGAATATATTCATCAAAGCGCTTCTAAGACAGAGAGACAGCCGCAATTCTTGAGATCAAGCATTTTAATATTAATGAAAGCACTAACATTCCCTTGCAAATTTGAGGTGTTGTTTTGTCAACAATCTTGTTAGCATGGATTGATTCTATAACTATGCGATATCAGCACAATTGCTCTTTATAAACAGCATTGATACGCGCCATTTTACTCACACTTCTTTATAAGCCTTGCGTTATAGGCTTGTGGGGAAAAGATAAAGGAGAATCCTGTTGAATATAGCAATTATTTTGGGGTCTGTGCGTCAACCTTCCTTAACAAGAACTTTAGCCAATTATTTAGCGGATTGCCTCATAAAGCGGGGTGCATCACTTCAGTGGGTTGATTTGCGTGAACAGCCCTTGCCGATGACAGATCCCGATTATCATCAGCAGGTAGAGGCTAATCCAAGTGCTGCGGTCCGTGAGTTTGTAAAAACCATTGCAGCGGCTGATGGCGTTATTCTAGCAAGCCCCGTTTATCAAGGGTCTTATTCGGGTGTTTTAAAAAATGCTCTTGATAATTTGAGCTATAATGCCTTTTTAAATAAACCTGTTGGACTTATCTCTCATGGGAGTACGGCCAAAAAATGCGCACAACCGTGTGAGCATTTAGTTCCGGTGGTGCACACGCTTTATGGTTATACACTCCAATGTCAAATCGCCTCTTCCAACGAAGATTTTTCCTCAGATGATGAAGGTCGTACTTGGAAAGTTACAAGTGAAGAGGTACAAACACGTTGTGAAAGACTTGCTGATGAAATGTACACATTTTTAAAGCAAAGAGGTGGGATTTAAAGTAATAAGGGAGGGGGCATGAAAAAAAAGGATGCGCACTATCGTTATTTAGTGGTAGGGGGCACAGGGATGCTAGCCCCTTTGTATCAATCACTAAAGCCGCAAGAAGTGATTATTGCTGCACGCTTTCTTTCCCATAAAGTCCAGCTTGAGGCATTGCACAACAAACAGTTGTGTGTGTCGTTGGATTATGATTGTGCGGCATCAAAGGCGCAATTTTTAGAAGCTGTGAAGCAATGGCATGATCTAAAATATTGCATATTATGGATTCATTCGCCCGCCTATGCATTTTCTTGCGCATTAATTGAGCAGTTGGCTCTTTTGCCTAAACCGCCATGTATTCTTCATATTTTTGGTTCCAACATGCATGATCAAATGATCCTCGAGTGCGCGCGCAAAAACAAGGTTGATTTTATCCCCATTCAATTAGGACAAAAAACAACGCCCAAAGGTTTACGATGGCTGACCCATAAGGAGATAAGCCAACAGGTACTGGATGCCATAAAAAACCATATGAATAAACAAAACTTATGATCAATACCTATGGCTTTGCAAAGAAGCAGTACCCCTTCAATCTCTATCCATACCCGAACACCCTCTTGAATAGCCCATACTCTCTTACATCATAGGCTTTGAGAACGAACAATCCCCCTCCCTTACGCCTCTAAACAGCATGCCTATATCAACAGCTCCAAAACCAAACGTTTTTCTAACCCTTCTCACACGGGCTTATCCCCTTCTCACAACCATCACAGCCCTTGAGCAACCACACACCGTTTTACAGTTTCACGTTTTTACGATTTTGCAAATTCACAGAAAACAAGCAAACTTCCGATAAACAGCCCCATTAAAGCCTATACAAACCTATCATCAGCCTATTCATTGCCATCAACCCTTTTCCCCCAACGCCCTCCATTCCTCCATTCCCCCATTCCAATTTTGACGCATTGCACAATCCAACCATCCTCCATTGGCACCCTCTTCTCCCCATATCCTCCCCACAACCATCACGGCTCTTGAGCAACCACACACCGTTTTACAGTTTCACGTTTTTACGATTTTGCAAATTCACAGAAAACAAGCAAACTTCCGATAAACAGCCCCATTAAAGCCTATACAAACCTATCATCAGCCTATTCATTGCCATCAACCCTTTTCCCCCAACGCCCTCCATTACCCCAATTCCCCATTACCCCATTCCAATTTTGACGCATTGCACAATCCAACCTTTACGCCTCCATTGGCACCTTTTCTCCCCAACCGCCCCACAACCGTCACGGCTCTTGAGCAACCACACGCCCTATTACAGTTTCACGCTTTTACGATTTTGCAAATTCACAGAAAACTAGCAAACTGCCGATAAACCGCCCCATTAAAGCCTATCACCAGCCTATTACAAACCTATCATCAGCCTATTCATTGCCATCAACCCTTTTCCCCCAACGCCCTCCATTACCCCATTCCCCCAATTCCCCATTCCCCCATTTCAATTTTGACGCATTGCACAATCCAACCTTTACGCCTCCATTGGCACCTTTTCTCCCCATATCCTCTCCACAACCATCACGGCTCTTGAGCAACCACACACCCTTTTACAGTTCCACGTTTTTACGATTTTGCAAATTCACAGAAAATAACAAACTTCCGATAAACCGCCCCATTAAAACCTATACAAGCCTATTACAAACCTATCATCAGCCTATTCATTGCCAACAGCCCTTTTCCCCCAACGCCCTCCATTCCTCCATTCCCCCATTCCAATTTTGACGCATTGCACAATCCAACCATCCTCCATTGGCACCCTCTTCTCCCCATATCCTCCCCACAACCATCACGGCTCTTGAGCAACCACACGCCCTATTACAGTTTCACGCTTTTACGATTTTGCAAATTCACAGAAAACAACAAAACTTCCGATCAACCGCCCCATTAAGCCTATACAAGCCTATTACAAACCTATCACCAGCCTATTCATTGCCATCAACCCTTTTCCCCAGAGATCAGCGTAAAATGAGAAAAACAATCGATGCCCTCCTCCCAAGCCGTGAAGCAATGGCATGATCTAAAACTTATGCCTCCCCCATGACACGAGCACTACATGCGCTTTTTCAGCGCTGCATTTAATTGTTTGGTAACCTTGTAATACGAGATCAAACGCTTGATAAAAGAAATATACAGTGCCACAATGGGTATTGTTAAGAAAAAATCAAAAACACCCCCCAGCAGAATGATCAAAATCACCGTCCAAGCTGCCGCCATTTCGTAATGCATTTTATCCCCTTCTCTTTATAAATTGATTGATTGGGTTGCTTCAGTCACTTCTTCCAATTGCTGAATTTTCTTTTTCAATCGATGAGTTAAAATTTCACGAAGGATCACAACAACAGGGATCGTTGCAAAAATACATACCGATAAAAAAAACCAGAAAAGCAAGAGAATGGCAAAATATTCAAATCTGCTCTCATCTATCTCATCTATCCCTTTAAAGAAAATCACATAGACATAAGCTTTGAAAAATATAATGATGAAAGAGAGGCATGCGTGGAGGATATAATCTTTGCGTGAAAAAGCGAGCCATTTTTTTAACGAATAGAAACTTATCTGTGTTTCTAGTGCTAAGTTTTGCGGCACTCTCTCTTTTTCTTTTCCGCTTTTTTCAAAGAAACAAAAACGCTGTGGATGTTCTTTCATCAAACGTCTTTGTTTTTTCACTCTGTAATAGAGCCTCAAACGCTTTATTAAAGAATAATAAGGCGCCACAATAATCATATTCACAAAAATGGCAAAAACTGTAACTGCATTTAGAAAAAAACATCCAATCGGCAGAAACAAAATAAAAACCGCGGCCTCACTCCTCATGTGTATAACCTCATTGATTAATCTCTTGCTGCTTTATTTTTTTTTAGTTTTTTCTTTATTTTTTCCAATTTACGCTCTTTAAAACGACAAATGCCCCACAAAATAGGAAGGGGTGTGAGAAGACAAAACCATATCAACACTGGTAAGAGAAAAATAAGAGAACCAATTCCTTCCCATCTTGTCCATTGCAACGGCTGTACCAGAGACTTTGCACCCGCAGGAACTTCTAAAGCCATCATGATAAGGCATGTACAAAACATGATAAAAAAGCGGTGCCCTATTATTTTACACCGTCCCACCCCTTTACGCCTTTCCACTGAAGACACCATAAATTTTCTAAATGAAAAGAAAGACTCTTCAAATGTTGCTTTTTTCTCCTGCATTGTTCCCCTCTGCTTTTACGCTTCGCGCTTTTTACGCTCTATTTTTAGGTTTAAGCTCTTTTTAATTTATCTAAACGCTTTATTTTTTCTCAATAATTTTTTTCCTCAACCCTAATTTCTACATCCATATATTCTAACTCCCCATCCTTTATGTAAAGAATATGAGGACGATAGTTTTTTCCATCAACCTCACAAATCGCGTCCTTTTCGTAAACAAAATATCCCTGTTGCCTTAATTCTTCTCTTTTTTCCTCGATCAAATTTTCATAAGAATCTCTTCTTCTATTGCACAAATTGGGATCTGTAGCTCTAAAACATTCATAGCTCTCTACCTCCATGGAAAAATCCTTTGCCGCCTGTTGAAGCAAATCGTAACTGGGTTGCTTTGTCTTTTCTACCGCTTGAGCGATCACCATTGCGCGTTCCAGATGCTCCTCTTCGATGCTTATTTCAAAGCCCAGCTTCTCACCTTCCATAAAGCTTTTCTGATAAGAGTGTAAAGTTTCAACATCGCCCATCAAAGCCAGAGCTGCAAGATAACGCAGGGAATAAGAAGCCAACCGAGGGACCACAGTTTTGTTTTCCCAAGGCAGGATTCTATATTGAGAGTGAAGCATCTTGCCAAGATCAACCTCAGTCATTGCCTTTTCTAAAGCTTTCTCGAGTACACGACGTAAACATCCAACGCTTACCTTTTCTTCAAAAATTTCCACCCCCTTCACATCAAAACTCAATTCAAGAGCAATCAAGCCTCCAGAATTATAAGGGTCTATCGTTTGGCAAGCCGCCGCATGGATACCAGAAACCACCGCAATTGCACAATCAAATCGCGGATACCCCTTCTCAGCATTATAAAGAAACTGCACTTCACGATCTGGTAAATAATAGGTGGCCAAATGATCCCCTTTTCCCTCAATTTCCACCTTCCACCCCAAACTCTTTAAAAGCGCCGTTGCACTTTCCATCGTTAAGATTTCCTCATCAGAAAGAGAAAACTCTTTTTCCTCAGATAACAGCTTAATCATCGGCGTTTCTCCACTAGACGGCTCAAAAGCGATAGGTTGTTCAAGCACGCGGCTTAATTCTTTTGTCACTTGGCAATACAGTCTCACCCGCTTGAAAGTAGAGTAATACAATGCCCAAATAAACATCATGACCACAGCAGAAAGCAGCGTGAAAAGCGTCAAGCCCACACCCCACGAGAGTACAACAACAATATCCATCATTTTAATATCTATCATTTTCCCCGCCCCTTCATGCGCTGTTTTGTTGAGAAGCGGTTTTTCTCCGCTTCCAGAGTGCTTGATCCAACTTATCAATCTTTTTTTTCAACAAACGCGTAAAGATGATGCGGACCACAAAGGCAACAGGAATGAGTACAAAAATAAACTCTGATATAAGCTCCATGATTAACAAGAGAGCTGCCACGACATACCCTTCCCACTCCGCCAACTTCCACCCAAGCAATATTGGTATGAAGAGAACCGTTCTCAAAGCTGCCACAATGAAAGCAATACAAAAGATGACTTTATAATTTTTGCTTGTCAAAAACGCTTCTTCAAGCGCAAAAGACCGTGGCTCTTTATCCAATGGTGCATTTTTTCCATTGCCCCTCATTTTTTATCCCTCATTTGTTTCAATTTTCAAGCCATTTTCATGAACCGAAGCTTTCGTCCTCACAATGGATGAGGGTTCATCAATATCAAGCGCTTGTATCCCTCATCTTTTATAAAGACAATATCAAGGGTGCTTTTTTTTTCCATCACCTTCAAACATCGCACGAATAGAAGGTCTCTCCTACAACGCATGAGAATATATAAAGACCAGTATTCATTTTCTGCCCGCCCTTCACGCGCTGTTTTGTTGGTAAGCGGTTTTTCTTCGCTGCCAGATTTCTTGATCCAACTTATCGATCTTTTTTTTCAACAAACGCGTAAAGATGATACGGACCACAAAGGCAACAGGAATGAGCACAAAAAGAAGCATTGATATAAAACCCAATATTAATGTTAAAATGAACAGGATATAATTCGACCACTCTGTCAAATCCCACTCAAAAAATATAACGAGTGCCACTTTAAAAGCGGTAATAATGAAAGCAATGCAAAAGATGACTTTATAATTTTTGCTTGTCAAAAACGCTTCTTCAAGCGAAAAAGACCGTAACTCTTCATACAATGGTGCATTTTTTCCATTGCCCCTCATTTTTTATCCCTCATTTGTTTCAATTTTCAAGCCATTTTCATGAACCGAAGCTTTCGTCCTCACAATGGATGAGGGTTCATCAATATCAAGCGTTTGTATCCCTCATCTTTTATAAAGACAATATCAGGGGTACATTTTTTTCATCAACTTCAAACATCATGTTTTTATTCCCCACAATATATCCTCTGCTGTCTTAAGGCTTCTCTTTTCTCGTCGATCAAATTTTCATAAAATATCTTCTTCTATTGCACAAATTTGGGTCTCTGACTCTAAAATTCTAAGTGCTCTTTTTATTTTCAGGAAGATAAGCTGCTTTCCAAAGAAGAAGCAAACGAGTGCAAGAAAATCGTAACGAGGTTGCTTTGTCTTTATGACGATTTGAATCATCAACAACAAAACCGGCCCAAATTGATTTTTTCGATATTTTTTTTCAAAGCCCAAACTTTCATCTTCCATAAAGCTTTTATGAGAAAGCTGCCAAATGTTAACATCAGCAAGCAATGTCAAAGCCCCAAGGGTGTGCAAGTAAAGAAGAAGCCACTTGAGAGATAGAACAATTTCCTTTTCCTAAGGAAGGGTGCTCTATTGAAAGCCCAAACACGCGGCCAAGATAAACCTCAGTCCCAGATCAACCTCAGTCATCGCCTTATCTCAAGCTTCCTCAAGCACACGACGTAAACGCCCTACGCTTACCTTTTCCTCAAAAATTTTAAATCTCTTTTCCTTAAAACCCACCCCTTTGCCTCAATGCCTCGTTGTCAATCTGGCCCCCCCAAAAATGATAAAGCCTCAAAATGATAAGGATTAATTATTTGGCAAGCCGCCGCATGTATACCAGCGTCTCTCACAATTCCATAACCAAATTGCACAAAACCTTTTTCATCCAGAGAGAGAGAAACTGTCCTTAGCGGTCTCGTAAATAAATAACGGTCTCGTAAATAAATAGATGTCCCTCTTTTCTTTCAATTTCCCCCCTCCACCCCAAGCTCTTTAAAAGCACTGTTGCCCTTTCCATAGAGCAAAACGCCTTGATCAAAAACTTAAAGCTTTTGGCGCGTCTTCTCTATGCGTCTTACCTCTCCACCTGCAAGAAAATGGGCTCTTCTTCCCCAAACACCAGAATATCTTTTGCTTTAAGTATAGATTTTTCGCTCTCAATATCGCTTGGTAAAACACATTTTTATGCTTGATAAAAGAAAATAAGTTACAAGATTTTCACTCTTTAAGAGAACAGAAACAGCAAGTAAAGTCCAAGAGCAGCCCCTCTTCACTTCCCCCTTAAAAGCTCACAAGAATCCCCACTCAAACAAAAGTACCACTCAAGCAAGAGCACCAATTCTTTAAAAAACACGACACAAATATAAAAAAGCATAAAACGAGAAGTACACCCATGCACCTTAATGAACAAGTCAAAAGCAAGGCTCAACAAAAGCCTCTCTTCACTTTTTCCCCTCGCTCATTTTTCTCTCGCTCACTTTCCCTCGCTCACTTTCCCTCGCTCACTTTCCCTCGCTCACTTTCCCTCGCTCACTTTCCCTCGCTCATTTTCCCCTCGCTCACTTTCCCCTCGCTCACTTTCCCTTCGCTCACTTTCCCCTCGCTCACTTTCCCTCGCTCATTTTCCCCTCGCTCACATCGTATAATATGACGGGTGCTCCTTTCTGCTCAACCTCTTCTTCTAATTGCCGTATCATTTTGTTCAACTGACGGGTCACGATAAAACGCATAATAAAAACAATCGGTAAGAATAAAAAAACACAGGCAAGCATCCATGCCAGTGGCTCGAATACGACAAGAGAAACAAAGTCCTGCCCTCTCCATATTTTAACGACAACAGTTATAACTATTGGAGCAGTCGCCATGACCGTAGAAAGATAGAATATTTTTTTATAGTCTTGCCAAACAAGAGAAAGCTGTTTTTTATCAAACATTCTGCTGCTTTTTTATTTTTGGGAGATCTGTTTTAAGGCAATATCGCGTTCATTCAACACGCATTTCAGTTCCTTTTTCACGCGACAATAAAGCCTCGCACGCTTGATAAACAGGTAATAAATGACAACGATTGGCGCCCATATTAAAACACCTAAGAGCGTAAAACACAGGAAAGAAATGGCTATTAATGTTATAAGACTACTCGTCATTTTGTCCCCCTTCCACATTCTGCATACGCATTGCCTGATCGCGTTGTTGTATCGCTTCTTCCAATTGTTGAAGTATTTTGTTCAATTTTCTCGTTAACTTTATGCACATGATCCCAATGATCGGAAAAAAGAGAAGAACCCCTAACCATATAAGGCTCAACAGCTGCATGATAAAGGCAACATTATCATTTTTCCACCATACAAAATTTGCGATAGAGAAAGCAGATTGCAAAACAGAAAAGAGAATAAGGATAAAAAAGATTATTTTACATTCTTTTGAATAAAAAGGCAGAGATTCTTTGAAGTTAAGAAAGCGCATTTTCGCATCAAGGGTCTTATGGGCGAGATTGTGTCTTTTCATTTCTCCCCGATCATTGCGCAATTGTTGTATGGCGTGTTTTTGTTGCGTCGTACTCTTTTTCAAGTCTTGAGCGAGTTTAAAAGATAACCTGATATGCTTGATCAACAAGTAAGGAAGCCTAACAATGACCATAACCATTAAAATGGCAATGACGATGCCCCCTAAAAAAGCTAAATGTTGCATCATAATGCTCCCTTTTTTTCCCTATCGTATTGATGTGAAATCATCATTTTTATTCTCTTCTCAAGCAAATGTTTCTAATTCCTTTACTGTTTCTTGCACGCCATACTGAAGGAAACTATGGAGAATTAAAATGACAGGTAAAGAAACAACAATACATGCCCAGACCCAAAACAGCAGTTTCATGACAAAATCAATAATGTGAAGCACTATAGGCGCGTAATTGTGCAAAAAAACCGCAGATTTTGGAAGAAAAGCTGAAAAAACGACAAAACCTGTGCAAAGTGCAACCATAACGAAGGCGATAGAAAAGATCATAAAATAATCTTTTTTTGAGAGAAGCAAAGATTCTTGAAAAGAAAAGGCACGCAACTGTGTTGTAAGAACTGTCCTCTGTCCTCTACCCTCTACCTGATAATGCCCTAAATTCTGCGCTGCACCCTTTTTTAATTTTCGCTGCGTCACCAATAACAAGATTGTCCGTTTTATCAACGAATAATAAAGTGCAACGATTGTCACCATGGTAGAAAGGAATACCATAAAAATTGCAGAACAAATAAAAATTGTCGTCCCTACGGCAGTCAACATTCCAATGATTAAAGAAGCGGTCACTTTCCCCCCTATTGTCTTCTGTTAAGAGATTGGTTGTCTAGCTGTTGCTGCTCTGGCAAGGTTTCCCATTGTAGCATCATTTCCTTCACATCCCGTTTAAATACGGCGTTAAAGACAAAAAAGAGCGGACAAAAACCAAAAAGAACGCCAAAAATCATTTGCGGTAAGAGACATAAAAAAGCCCAAATACTATTCCACCCCGCATCAAGAACATGCTGAATTATAGGATTTTGGAAAGGGTGTTTAAGACTTTCCTGAAGTCTTTCCTGAAGACTTTCTTGTTTCATTTGTCCCAGTGCTTGGAGCTGTTCTTTGGATATAACGTGAAAAAATTCCAAAGGATCCATATAGGCAGACGCGGAAAAAAGCACCAACAAGAGGATAGCCAAACAACAAATGATGATATAATCGCTTGTTGAAAGCATCATCCATTTTTTGAAAGTTGCCGATTGATCTAACACTGACTGTGATACAAAAGCCTTATCTCCCTTATGGGCAAATTGGTGTTGTGATTTATCTTCGATCATACGGATACTCCCCCACTTCTAAAATTCCCACTCTTCAATATTTGATAGCACGCCACCAGCGCGGTAAATTCGCTTAGCACCCTTCTCAGAGTAATGCAAGCACTATAAATCCCCTCTACGTATTTTATTCATTTGCCCTATACGCGCTTATACATGAAGCACTATACGTGAGGCGCTTACAAGCCAAAACACCCCTTTCCCCAAGGTGGTGCCCCCATATTGAAAGCCAAGCACGCTGCCAAGATCAACCTCAGTCCCAGATCAACCTCAGTCATTGCCTCATCTAAAGCTTCCTCAAGCACACGACGTAAACGCCCTACGCTTACCTTTTCCTCAAAAATTTTCAATCTCTTTTCCTTAAAACCCACCCCTTTGCCTCAATGCCTCGTTGTCAATCTGGCCCCCCCAAAATGATAAAGCCCCAAAATGATAAGGATTAATTATTTGGCAAGCCGCCGCATGTATACCAGCGTCTCTCACAATTCCATAACCAAATTGCACAAAACCTTTTTTATCCAGAGAGAGAAACTGTCTTTAGCGGTCTCGTAAATAAATAACGGTCTCGTAAATAAATAGATGTCCCTCTTTTCTTTCAATTTTCCCCCTCCACCCCAAGCTCTTTAAAAGCACTATTACACTTTCCATGGAGCAAAACGTCTTGATCAAAAACTTAAGCTTTTGGCGCGTCTTCTCTATGCGTCTTACCTCTCCACCTGCAAGAAAATGGGCTCTTCTTCCCCAAACACCAGAATATCTTTTGCTTTAAGTATAGATTTTTCGCTCTCAATATCGCTTGGTAAAACACATTTTTATGCTTGATAAAAGAAAATAAGTTACAAGATTTTCACTCTTTAAGAGAACAGAAACAGCAAGTAAAGTCCAAGAGCAGCCCCTCTTCACTTCCCCCTTAAAAGCTCACAAGAATCCCCACTCAAACAAAAGTACCACTCAAACAAAAGTACCACTCAAGCAAGAGCACCTCTCAAGCAAAAGCACCAATTCTTTAAAAAACACGACACAAATATAAAAAAGCATAAAACGAGAAGTACACCCATGCACCTTAATGAA
>NZ_JBHINK010000056.1:0-1208 GCF_042194905.1 Bartonella sp. CL63NXGY | reverse complement strand
AAATAATTACACATAACGTACTTTACTTTATGTTCAAAATAATAATAATGACAACAAATATCAGGATATATATAACAGTAAAAAAGAGTTATATTAAAATGAAGTCGATCATTCTTATAATTTTGATTGCAAACCTTTTATCAGCTTGTGCATTAGCACCAAAGTTAAAACAGCCAAATGATAGGAACCGTGTGCCTATTAATAAAACAATCCCTGCCGAAATCAAGCGAGGAGACAGATGAAAAAGATAATTATCATTATAGCGATCAGTATAATTTTTGGAACGTCAGCTCTCGCTAATCATTGTTACTGGAGCTCCAGAACTTTTAAGACGGTGTGTATTCCGAAGACTGTAGATCATAAGACAATAAATAATCCCTCTCCACCACCACCACCTGCTCTACCAGCTCCACCGCCACCACCTGCTCTACCAGCTCCACCGACACCACCTACTCCACCTGCAGAATATCTGGAGCTTATTAATCTATTAAAAAAAGGAGAAATTATTGAGCTCTTAAAAAAACAGCTTGAGTTAAAAAAAGAACAAATTTCGCAAACAGAAAAAACCTATCAAGCTATAACAAAGAGTCAGAAAACTGGACCTCAGAAAATAGACTTTTCTAGTTTTTTTCTCAAAGAGCCAGAAGCGCTCTATAAGAGTAATCAGCTTTCAAGGGAATCATATCAAAAGGTATTAGAGGAAGAAAACAAAATTTCTGGGACTTTTGATCAAATGGGCAAAGCTATTTCGGAGCGTTTACAATTTGCATCGATACAAGATAAAGCTGTAAGTTTAGAAACTTTTGAAAACGTAGAAAATCGTTTTCAATACCTCAGAAATCTATTAGATGGACTTCCAACAAAAGAAAACCTGAAAGATACTGCAGATCTTCAAGCACATATCGATGGTTCGTTAGCCATGATCCAAAATGAATTTATAAAGATGGAAATGGTGGCGTATTTACGTAAGGCTGAGCAATCACTTATCAAAAGGAAAAAACGCGAACTTAGTATGAAATTTTTTAACCATGAAGCAAAAGGGATGCCTACCATACGATAAAAACAAAAGCCACTGTAGAAGGTTCAGTACTATCCGAACAATTCAGAGGGGCACAAAGATTTTATCAAAGTCAAGATATCGTAATGAAAATACTTAGGTAATGTATAAATGAAAATGAAGCGTTTAGCATGTATCTATATTTCAAGGT
>NZ_JBHINK010000055.1:0-1243 GCF_042194905.1 Bartonella sp. CL63NXGY | reverse complement strand
TTCCAAGAAGCCTTGAAATTGTTGTAATCGGCTCTGATATACACGCAAAGTACTTGGTGCTTTTCCCTCCAATTGCATATCACGGAGGAAGCGTGTGATGAGTTCATCCATAATTTTCCTCCATTGCATAAATCTATGAATTTATCGTGTGTCATTTTCAAAAATCACGATGTCGCTTCATGGAGAGAGCGTGTGCCGTAATTGTATCTGTCAGGCGGCTTATTTCCCCTGTCAGTCCGTCTAGCTTGGCTTCTACTCTCATGATTAGCAGCAGCGCAATCAATAATGCACCCGATTGTTCTAGTACATATTTGATTAATTCGTTATCCAAAGTTAAATTCCTGCATTGTCCTTTCTGTCTTGACCTCGGAATTAGTAATTTCACCCATGTTTTGTCCACATTCTTTACAGAGTTCCATTGAGCCAACAAGCATTGATGCTGTTTCTGCATCTCTAATATTGAGACGGAAATAGATGTCACGTACTCGTTTGCAACAATCACATTTTCGATAGGCAGTTTGAGCAAAACTTTCTAAGGCCAAGGCTTGATTAAGTTCTGGTTTTTGCATTGGTGATTTCCTTTCAAAATAAAAAGGACGCTACTTGAGCGTCCTCGTTAATTACTTGTTTTCGTCTGCATTAGCAACGAAGACAGGCTCTGAGCTTGAAGTCAGGTAAGCTGCCCGCTTAGGGGTAACGTACAATTCTTCGTCGTTCTTGAAGAACATGTGAGTTTGCGCAATCTTGTTCATTGCGTTAAGTACTGTATCCTTATCTAATCCCTTTTTAGGGTTAGCGATTTGGATCGTATGTGACTTACCAAGAGAACCAATAAAGGTTAATTTAAGTACAGTTGCTGCCATGTTATTCCCTCCTTTTCAAAGTATTTAATCAATCGAAATTAGATGTTGCTAAACTTCTTTACTTCAGAAACCTTGATGTTACCCATGTCAACTTCACCGTCAACCATGGTACCGAAAGCTTCAACGAAAGTAGAAACTTGTTCTTCGTTTACATTTGGTAAAACGCTGTGAACGGTGTACCGTTTGCCCTTTGGATAGGCTTCTGATGCTGCCATAATAGCAATACTGCCTGGCAAGCCAGTGGATTCTAATGCCATGTTTTTCTCCTTTCCGCCGTTACCACCAGCTTTTTGAGGCATACAAAAAAGCGCTGGTGGATTGGCTACTTTAGTCAATCTATCTCGTTCTCCTTAGATGCCTGAGAACGTCACCAGTGCTTT
>NZ_JBHINK010000054.1:0-1373 GCF_042194905.1 Bartonella sp. CL63NXGY | reverse complement strand
AGCCATTGCTTAAAGCGCAAGTAACGCATTCCACCGCCTTCAAAACGGCGCGATTGAAAATTCACGGTACCACTGAATATGTCACCCTCGGCATTGCGAAACGCCCACCCCGTTTTGGTACCTAGATCAAAACAAAGAATCGTGTTATTCACCACGCCGCTCCATACAAAATGTGTTTTAGAAGATTGCTCTTTTTACGAAAATGCTGCCGTAGATCCTGAAAATCCACCAGAAAAAGTGAATTTTTTCGCTCACTGTATTCGTTTAAAAAATGCTTTCAATCCACTATAGTTTTCCCAGGTACGAGATAGCTCTGTTGTTCCTCAGGACTTTTTTTAGCAAGATCTTCCCATGTCAGTGGCTTTAACCCCAATAAATGCCCCAATAACTCTTGAGACCTCGGCCAATAGTCTAGTTGTGCAAATGTAATGGTATTTCGTGGTATAAACCATTCTTCAAAAGCTCTAACAACTTTAATTGCTTGAATCTTTGTCTGCTCATCCCTCATTAATTGTTGCAATAATTCCTGCGATCTATCTTCTTGTTCATCTGTAATGGGATTTAGTTCTATAAACTCTCTTACAAGCGTACGAACAGCTTTAGAGACTTGAATATTTTCATAAATATTTTCATATGACATCACACATTCTTGCCCTTTAGTGCTTTTCTCTAAACATTCTTGCACGTTTGCTTGTAATTCTTGTAAATGTTGTATTTTCTCTTCATTTTCTGCTAGCTGTCCTTCCATCAACGCTTTTTGTGACGTTATTAACTCATTTTTTTCTGCTAGCTCTTTTCTAAGCCTTCGCACTCTTTTAGAAGAGTCATGAACAGCATAAAACGAAATCACATTCGCAATTAAGGAAATAACAATTGCTACTAAACTCATCTTTCTCTCCTCACTTACCCTTCTTCTTACTCTTCTTATTCTTATGAGGCGGCGCTTTTACTGCTTCATCACGCTGTTTAAGCTCTTGTGTTAGTCTTTCAACTTCCTCGTCGCGTGATTGCACATCTGCTTTTAGTGCCTGTATCTTTTCACTTTTCCGTTTAAACTCTTCTCGGTACGCATCTATCTTTTGTTTTAGTTCATCAATTTCCTCGTCACGTTCTTCAATCTCTTGCTTCAGTTCTTCAATTAGCTTGTCGCATTGTTCAAGATCCGCATCACATTGATCAATTGTCTGCTTGCTTTCCTTTAAATACCTAAACTCATTCTCTCTCATTTCTTTCTTAATATCTTGAACCTGCTCTTTAAGTGCTTTAACTTGGTTGCGATAATGCAATGCAATACGAAACATCACTCCGCTTAAGAGCAAAACTGAAACCACTGCTATCCATAAAATTTCATTCGAACTCATCTTTATCTCCTT
>NZ_JBHINK010000053.1:0-1382 GCF_042194905.1 Bartonella sp. CL63NXGY | reverse complement strand
CGCCCTATCCGCCCCTCCTGCTCGGCTGCCAACATTTCCTTTTGATAATAAGCGCCTTGAACCGCTGTAAGATAAGCCCCTTCCCAGATATGCTTATAGGTCTCTGGACGGTTTCTCAGATCATCCAATCGCGCTTCATTCAAGATCTTGGGAAACTTCGGATTGTCTAACCAGTTGATCTCAACACGCTTGATTGCCTCATTGTCTGAAAAGCGAAACCGCTTCTCAACGGGGGCATTCTCTCGCAACGGGTTCCATGTCACCCATAATTCTGCATTCCAATCTTTTCCTTCTTCACGCAAAGTCGGTATAAGCGTCTGCCAAGCCGTCTCTGTAACGGGCTCTGCCTCATCAACCCAACAAAGCAAAATACGCCCCATAGACTTGATACTGGCTATATTGCGGTCAAGACCAGAAAACTGAAAGGCTATACGACCATCTATCGACTTAATCGACGACTCCCCAACCTTGTAATAGTCCTTTAAAAAGTCATGTGCTTCAATGGCGCGCTTAATTTCCTCCAATGAACTTTCTGACAAAGAATTCTGAAACTGACGTGCACAAAGTATAGTGCCCGATATCCCTTGCATACCAAATTGATAGCCTTTTAAAGCAGCCATCAAGGCAAATGATCTTGTCTTTCCAGACCCTCGTCCACCCCAAGCAGCACGCACCAAAGCCTTATCTGTAAAAATCGGTATAAGCTTTGGAACAATACTAATCTGTCGTGTTGTCATTGACCAAAGGCGCGATTTCTACACGCGTTATCACCTTAATGGCTCCCCCATCTTCACCTGTTACCTGTAAAGGCAACACCTTACCAAGCAACGCTAAATAAGCAGCGGGGCATTCCATAGCCTGTTTTTCCAAATAAGAGATCAAACCATCCTTGCCAATTTTATTCCCAGCATTCTCAGCAGCCTTAACCACTGCTTCTTTTAAAATGCGCGTCATCTTATTCGGAACGCCTTTGACACGCCCTTGACCTGCCTTTGGTGGTATACGCTTTTTAATGGGTTGTGGAGCCTGATGTGTATTTTCTGATGTCATAAAATACGCCCTCCAGATAATAAAAAACCCCGCATTTGCGGGGATTCCAAACTGCACTGCCTCTCGTTTAGATACAATACGACCAAGTACAGTGCTGTCATTAAATACGATTTGCTACACTTTGTCAACACTAAAATAACACATATTGATAATTTCAAAGGGAATCGGTTAAACAGCGCTTATAATAATTTAGGGATTTAAAATGATGAAATCATTATTCATAACACGCATCATAACATTTATAGCTTTCTTTTCTATATCAGCGCTACCTGCATCAGCGTCATTTGGATTTATAGACAAATTGACGCGTATGTTTACAAGTGTAGATACTA
>NZ_JBHINK010000052.1:0-1642 GCF_042194905.1 Bartonella sp. CL63NXGY | reverse complement strand
CTAAATTGGCTTTTGACTGGTGAAGATGAAATGTTCATAAACATGATGAAAACTCAGTCTTTCAATATATCTCCACCAGCTATCCCTGCTGGTCTCATGAAAAAGCTTGGTCGCATAGCTTATACAACCTATCGCGATGCAAATATAAAGATCCCTCCTGAAGATATAGCGGAACGCGCGGCGGAACTTTATGGAAAACTGCAAGAGCTTGTTCAAGATATCAACGACACGGAAGAAGTCGAGCTTATTTTACCTCTTCTAAAATTGCATTTAAAGCGTCAAATAGAGGCTGAAAATGCACACCCAGAAACTAAATAAGATACAGCTTAATGCCTCTTTAATATGAAAAATCGATATGAAAATCTTTTTACATTAAAAAAACAATATAACTATTTGATTAATAAGTATATATTGCCTATAAAAATAGATAATCATCAATAGGTGAAAATCTTTTTTGCTTTTTTGGTTATTTTTGGCTGATTTTGGAGTCAATTGAACTTTTGGATTGATTTTTTTCACAGGGTCTTCAAAGGCGGTTTTCTGGGCTTTCACAGACTTTTCAAAATTTTTCACAGGGTTTTCAAAGACCTTTCAAAGCCTTCTCTCATTTTTACCATGAAAACGCACTTTTTTCTGATTTTCGCTCTTTTTAGCTCTTTTTTACAATTTTAGGTGTCAAAATCTATTTTGACAAAACGCGCATTTAATGCTAAATTTTATACATAAAAACAACAAATTATCACGTATTCCTACCTAATCCCACCTCTTCCCACTTAGTATAAAACCTAGTGTCAAACTACATTGTACCAATTTATTTTTTCTCAAAGAGTTTTTAAGGGGTTCTCAAAGGGTCTTCAAAGACCTTTCAAAGATCATTTAAAGCCTCTTTTTCTTTTCTGCTCAAAATCCCAATTTTTGATGATCAATCATTGAGTTGGAATCGTATTATTTGAGAAGCAGCGTATATAAGATGTGTTCACCTCTTTTAGCATAAATTGACTGATGATTTTTCTGTATCCTAAGCATACTATCAAAAAGAGAAAAAGCGTTTAAGCAATTCGGTCAACTTGACCAAATTGCTCTTCAGTCTGCAATTGTGCAATGTTTGCACCATTGCTCCTTTAAGGAATTGGGTAAACATTACCCTATTTCTGTACTCATGCAATTGGATCAACTTGATCCTATTTCTCGTTTTAGCAATTGGGACAAGTTGTCCCTATTCCTCTAAATGCCCTTCATCACCAATCAAAGGGTAAACATTACCCTTTGATTTTCTGTCACTCAGAGGTTTCCTTTTCTCCTGCCTCTTTTCCCTTGTCTGGTGCTTCGAGTGTAATTTCTGTGGTGTATCCGCTTTGCTTCTCATAGCAGTGGGTGACAGTGGAAGCTTTCCATGGCCCATTGATTTGCCCACGAAACCCTTGCAATAAAAGAGGTTGATCCGCCATGACTTCGGGACGCCCCTCAAGGGTCAAAGAACCACTCCCCACAGCACGACACAACCTGTCCGACTCGGAAGCAGCAGCAGCTCGTGCTTCCTCCTCACAAGTGTAACAAGTGCGAAGACGCCGCACGGGACCGCTAAACCCTGTCTGATGTTTGACTTGGCATTGCTGCCCTTTTGAGCGATCAAAATAAGAAG
>NZ_JBHINK010000051.1:0-1682 GCF_042194905.1 Bartonella sp. CL63NXGY | reverse complement strand
TTATTAGGTGTTTTGGTCTCCAGTACGATGCTCAAAAAGGTTTTATTTGGGGGACTTGGTTTTTCTTGTTTGTTAGCCCCTTCAGCGTTACAGGCACAAATTACTGTGGATCCTAACGCTCATGCCGCCCATCGCCCAGATATAGTAGCAGCGCCCAATGGGGTTCCTTCCATTGATATTGTCACCCCCAATGGCAAGGGCTTATCACACAATAAATATAACGATTTTAATATTGGAAATCCAGGTGTGATTTGGAATAATCATGCGCAAGAAGTGGGGCAATCGCAGTTGGGGGGCATTATGCCGGGCAATCCGCATTTGCGCCTCACGGGTTCGGCGAAAGTGATTTTAAATGAAGTGACCAGCAGCAAGCGCAGTGCGCTTCATGGTCCAGGAGAGGTTTTTGGGAGCCCAGCCGATGTGATTATAGCCAATCCCAATGGGATAAGCTGTGATGGTTGCGGTTTTATCAATACGCCCCATGCGACCTTAACCACAGGTGTACCCGAAATTGATGCGAGCGGTTTTTTGAAAGGCTTTGAGGTGCGAGGTGGGGATATCACCTTTGGCGCCAAGGGAGCCAATTTTTTCTCAGGCCAAGGGGCTGTTGATATTGTCGATATTGTCTCACGCACAGTGCATTTTGAAGGAGCTGTTGCGGGCAAGGAAATTGGAGTGACAGCAGGGACGGGTCACTTTGATTATGCTTCTCGGCAGATGAAAGAGCTAACTGATATTACCGGTAAACCGGAATATGCGATAGATGGCTCTGCTTTGGGGGCTCTACAGGCGGATCAGATTAAACTTGTGGCAACAGAAAAAGGTGTTGGGGTTCGTATGCGCCATGATATGGCAGCCAATGCGGGGCAGTTGCATCTTTCTGCTGACGGGAAAATCTCGTTGAAGAATGTTTTTGGTCATGGGGGCGTTGTCCTCAAATCGAAAAGCCAGAGCGTATTGGCAAAACACATCACCTCGAAAAAGCATATTGATATTGCCGCTCACAAGGATGTGACGTTAGAAACGGTTGGCGCTGATGGTCATTTGAAGATAGAGGCGCAGGATGGGCTTTTATCGATTGCTGGTAAAGCAACATCGGGAGGCAATATGGAGCTTTCTTCGCGCCAGACACTTCAAGTTTCAGGGCTAGGGTCAGGTGCTGATATGGCTCTTGAAGCGGGCGGAGACTTGAAGCTTGAGGGGATTGTTTTAGCGCAAGGGAATCTCAAGGCGCATGCCGGTGGTGATATACAGGCGCAGCTTTTAGCCGGTGGGGTTGATATGGCGGCAACGGGTGCTGCTGGTGTTGTTGTTCTTAGCACCCAAGGGGATGTTGATCTCCAGAGCAGTCAAGGTGCGATTGTCGCTGAAAGTATTTATGGTGCAGGAGATATCACCTTGGTTTCTCATAACGGACTTTCTGTTTCTCAAACAATTCTGTCGCATCAAAATGTTGCCATTCAAGCACAACCAGAAACAAATGCCCCCGTTCATTTTAGACAACTTTTAGCCTATGGCAAGGCAAATATTGAGGGTGGGGCGGTTGACTTTTCTTCGCTGATGACGGGTGAAAAAGCTGTTTTAAAGGTAGGCAGCCTTGATGCAGGCACACTGATGACAGGTGTCGTTTCTACGGGCGGTTCAGGGGATCTTATTTTAGATAAAAACGGCTTTCTTTTGAT
>NZ_JBHINK010000050.1:0-2050 GCF_042194905.1 Bartonella sp. CL63NXGY | reverse complement strand
AACATCACTCCGCTTAAGAGCAAAACTGAAACCACTGCTATCCATAAAATTTCATTCGAACTCATCTTTATCTCCTTTAATTTTTATGAGGGCGGTCATCATGACCAATCTGTTGTGCTTCGCATTCCATTAAAAAAAGAATGCAACAAGCCGCATGTGCCAAGTGTGATAAATCACTCTCAGCATCCTTATGCTCTCCACCAAACCATGCTAATAAATGACGTAAAGCAGCACCGTGAAACCTGCTCCAGTGCATGCCATTACGCCAATTGTTTGCTCCGTACTTCTTTGCCCCAAACTCTAAAACTTTACCAATTTCAAGCAGTGCCAACGGCGGTATAAGCTCTACACGAGGCTTACCATCATCATTCTTATGCGCTTCATTTGCATTATGTGAACACATATAAACTCTGTCGCCACCATATTCTTCAGTGCCGCAAACATATGCATTTCCATAAATCTTGGCCTTACCATAAACCACGGCATGACCGAACACCTTAGCAGCATCACAAACCTTGGCATAACCACAAACCTTGGCGTTGCCATAAACCTTGGCGTTGCCATAAACATGGATATTATCGTAAACGTAAGCATTACCAAAAACCGCAGCTTCATCACAAACCTTGGCATTGCCAAATACATGCGCATTACCACAAACCTTGGCGTTGCCATAAATCGCAGCTGCTAAAAGAACATTGGCATTCTCATAAACACGGGCATTGTCATAAACATGAGAAAAACCAAGAACCTTGGCATTGCCAAAAACACGTGCATCACCATAAACCCATGCCCTATTCCCAACCCAACAATCACCTTCATGACTTAGGTTGTCTTCTTTCTCTATATAGCCTCCTAAATCACCTGCTTTAACATCACCAAAGTCTCTCAGTGCACGAATGCGGTGAAGTGTTCTGCCATCAAACTCAATTGTTTCATCAGTAAGTTCGTATTTCTTTTCTACAGCCATCATCACCTCCTTAAGGCTGCAAAGTCTCACGCGCGCTATCAACGCCGGAACTTTTTGCAAATGTAGTCATTGGGGGGTGTTGCTCTTGCATTAATCTCTGCAAGCGCTCGGGATAAAAAAAATCTTCTGGACGCAAATCTATCCCATGATCACGTGCGTAGTTCAAAAGCATAATTTGGTATTTAGCTGGAATGATGCCGCCTTTACCCTCTCGCTTTTCAAAAGGGTAAGCCCATTTTCTAATTACAATAACATTGCGATTAACGATATTAGCAACTTTTTTATACCCACCTAGATACTCAATTATGAGTTTTGCGGTTTTCGTATATGTTTTTATCATAGCGATAAAAATACGATATCAAAAATATTTAGTCAATACGAAAAACGTATCATTGTATTTTTTATATTGTAAGGACTTTAAAAATAAGGAATAAACTTAATTATGATTAGGCAAAAAGAGCTAAAAATTTGGATAAAAAAAGAGCTTGATAAAATGGGACGAGGGAGCCAAGCCAAGCTTGCCGCCCATCTTGGTATAAGAAGACCAGCTATATCCAATATGATTAATCTTAATACAAATAGGGAAATGAGAGATATTAAGGCAGATGAGTTAGTTAAAATTATGGAGTTTTTTAAAGATTCTTCACCTATTTCTGGACCTTACTCTGATGATTTTCTTTACTTATATTCACAAGCGAATGATTCTGAAAAGAAGATTGTCGAGGATCTTTTAAAATCTCTGCTCGCAGCAAGAAATTCATAAAAGCTTTTTTTTCACATTCGGTTAATTTATTTAGCATGATGGATAGCTGCTTTTCTTTTATATTTTCTATCATAAGCACCTCATTAACATTAATGATAATAAACAAAATCGAATAGATTTATAAAAATAAAAATACGTTTTTCGTATTTTATCTATTGACACATCGTTACGAAAAACGTATTAATTACTCCATATCTTAGAAAATAACTTTTGCCAATAGGCAGTATGGAGGCATTTGTGAAGAAACCAGTGTTTATAAATTCTGATGAAATTCTCTTAGTGATGTGCGAAAATGAAGAGCAAAATCTCGCTAAATCTGG
>NZ_JBHINK010000049.1:0-2205 GCF_042194905.1 Bartonella sp. CL63NXGY | reverse complement strand
ATTGAAAGCACCGCGCTGGCAGATAAAAACAGCCTGACCACAGGAAGCATTAGCACCAGTGATATCAGCAACAGTGCCCATGCTAAAGCCAGCAGCCATGGGTTTAGCATTTCTGGTGGCGGTGCTTTGCAACAGGGGAAATATGGCATCATAAAAAATATTGCTAAAAATGCTTTAAGTCATGGAAAAGCTAAGGATGCAGCGGAAGGAGAAACCAAATCTGCTATCAGCGATGGGACTATCATCCTTACTGATACAACTGGACAGAGGGCGATGGGGCAAGATGCTGGACAAATCATTGATGCACTCAACCGCAACACCGCTACAGCCCACCAAGCAGTAGGACAGCTAGATGTCGCATCGCTTGAGGGGGTAGTGCATAATCGCGTAGATATGATCAATGATTTATCGGATGAAGAATTTAATATCTTTGAACAGGGCTTTGTAAACATGTTTATCAAAGAGCATTATCTGGCTACCGTGGATCACGATGAAAATGGCAATGTGATCTATGCAAAAGATGAAAATGGGAAATATATAAAAGACAGTCATGGAAACCCGCAGCCGCAATATCATTATTTAACGCCTGAAGAACAACAGAATTTACAAAAAGGTTCTGATGGCAAGGTTCATGTCTTCCTCAATGGTATTTTTACAACACCAGATGAAGCAGCCCATAATGCGGTGCAGTTGGCTGATAACAAGAATGATCCACACTATTTTCTGATGTTTCCCCATAGCGATTCGTTCTTGGTAGATTTGTTCATTGCAGGGTATCAGTATGCTCTAGAAGGTAAGTTGGGTGTTTTGACCAATTCGACGAAGAAGTACCAGAATCTGTTGTATAGCCTTGGCAATATAGGATTGCATACTGATGCGCATAGCCGCGGCAGTATGACAGCGGGCAATGGATCGCATGATTTAGAAAAGCATGGTGTTCATGGTATAGCAAAGAAAACAACGATTAATTTCTTTGGACCAGCTTATAATACTCAAAACATGGCAGATACGTTATATATCTTAAGTGATGGAAAGCAGGATTATGTAAACTTGGAAAATCATAAATATGACTTTGTGGGTACAAAGATTGGCAAAAATCCTTACACTTTTGAGCAAATACCTCCTGGAAGTGGTCCCTGGAAAGAGAGAGGGCAAATATTTAAGGGCTACCCCAGTGTTCATGCTTGTTATGGTCATGCCGGTGATGCTTGTACATGGCGCTACGGTTCACCTAATCGTACGCCAATTTATTCAAAATATTCAGGAAGAAAAAAATGAAGAAAATCTTGAAATTATTAAGTGGTCTCATTCTGTTAAATATTGCTGGATGTAACATTGATAAGCCTGCTCCAGGGTATTTGAGTATGTGGGAGAAAAATAGTGTTACTGATTTTACGGAGATAGGAAAAGCCCTATTAGAATGTGGCATGCCAACGCCTTATGATATCGATCCAGAAAACCAACAGCAGAGTATTAATGCTAAAGCAACAACTTATGCTTGCATGCTCCAATCAGGATTCCGCTATAAAGATGAAGAAGTAGCAAGAGCGGGAGGGCCATGTTATACTTTTAAAGAGAAAAACTTGCCGATTTGTCGTCCAGGTGCTGTCATACCACAGCGCAGTGTCAAGAAGCGCTTGAACAGCCCTTTTTGTACAAAGCATCCAGAACAACCTGAATGCGAGCCTTAAGTCTTGCTGTTTGTGATGATCAACAATCCCACTATTCTTGCCTTCGCTTGAAATGACGGGATTGTTTTCTCAACCAATCATCTCAATATTGGTCACCGTTGTTTTAAGCAGCGATGACAGAAAATATCAACAAGCTTCCGAGCTTTTTTATTGTAAATAAATCCATTGAAAGAGGGGAAGAATGAAGAAAATCTTAAAACTGTTGAGTTGTATAGCTCTGTTAAGTATCACTGGATGTGTTAACTCAATTCCCTCACTTTCTCCAGCATTATGGAGAAATAAAATACTTTTAGAATGTGGAGTACCGGACCTTAATAAGGTTGTGGCGCTAGATTTGAATCAATTTGCCAGTATTGAAATGTGTATGGCGCAATCAGGTTTTCGCCCTAGCTTTACAATACAAGATTGGTGTGAAAATCATAAATCAGACAACCTTCCCATATGTCGTCCTGGTGCTGTCATGCCTCAGCGAAGTGTTGAGAGACGCTTAAATAGCCCTTATTGTAAAAAACAT
>NZ_JBHINK010000048.1:0-2277 GCF_042194905.1 Bartonella sp. CL63NXGY | reverse complement strand
TAACTGAGCAAAAACCCGCTCTTGTTCATTAATTTGCGGAGGTGTATTAATCCCATTGACCAAATCAACAGCCCGCCGTAAATCCCCCTCAACCTGTTGCAAAGCAATCGCCACCCGCCGTTGCGCAACCGGCTCCATCTTTGCTAATTTTAACAACTGCGCTTGATTATCAGCCAATGCCGTCCCCCGCAAAACAGAGCGCAACTCCGGCTGTAAATGCTGGGAAATACGATTGAGGAGTTTCACAGACTCCTTCGATAAACCAATACGATCTGCCACATGTTTGGCAAAGTGCAAACTTTGCACTTTGCCATTTAAGTCACCATCATTTGGCAAAGGTGCAACTTGCACCTTTGCCACTTTGTCCCCTTCACACCCAGTTTCATTATGCTCTGAAGAACTATCTTTTGGCAAAGGGTAAACTTTACCCTTTGCCATTTTGTCCTTTGTATATTGATTACCATGGTCACCGCCACGTTGAATCTCCCCATACTTTTTTTCCCACAATTCGCGGTAAGTCTGGACAAAAAGCGCACGGTCAATAACAGACAACTCATTGCGAAAGAGGTTTTCAGCAACCTCTAAAAGCGCAGCATTGTCCTTATCCGCCTGCACCACAACCGCATCAATGTCACTATAGCCCAAAAGCTCCGCAGCACGAAGCCGATGCGCACCAGCAATAAGCGTATAATTGCCCTCTTTAGCATTGGGGGTATGGCGCACCGTAATCGGATTCATCAATCCCTCCCGCACTATTGATTGTGCAAGCGCCTTGGCATGCTCATCATCTACAGGGCGTATACGCTCCGGTACCACAATCACATCAAGAGCAAGCTTTTGAAACTGTGCCATCACGCCGCCGCCTTTCTGATCTCTTTAAAGAATAAATCCATCGCACGCCCTGCCCATCTTCGATAAGCTTTCGCAAAAACGGGTTCTTCCAAACGCCGGTTAATCACTTGCATAGATAGAGAAATAGAAGTCCGCTGACGTGCCTGTATCGCAACAATACGCCGCCGTGGCACCTCAAACTGATAATGCAAAATATGAATAACAATCTGTCGTGCTAACGCCGCATCAAATAAGCCATGCGGGGGGTCAATAATATACCGGATCGGCAGATGCTTAAATCCACTACTCACGGCTTTTAAAGAACAGGAAAGCATCACCTGTAAACGTTCAACTTCTGAATAAGGATTAACGATATCGTTTCTGACATCTGGGGTCCATAAATTACAAGCAGCAACCATAACCACCCCCTATAAAAACAATATGACCACCCCCTAATCGCCAGAACCAACCCATGCAAACGGCTGTTCTATGATGCAACTCTCTGCAATTTATCTTGCCTATTTCGTACTGATCTTTAGACATTGATAAACCTTTTTATCTTATGGTATTTAAATTCATGGCAAATGCGCAAAAACGCAAAGCCGTGTAACGAAGTTCAAGCAGCATTACCGCGCAAAGCAGAATGCGCACGCGAATCTGTATTGGCATGTTTTGCTGCTTTAAAAATGCGACGGCGACTTTTGGGGTAGCGGTCGCTAAAAACCTGCTCGACGGGCAAACCGATAAAATCGGCAATAGCACGTTCGGCTTTCTCGTTAGACCGTGTCCAAATGTGTTGAACACTGGATGACGAGAGTTGATAAGCTTTCGCGAGCTCCGCCAAGGTCATATTACGGCGGCGTAGCTCAGCTAAAATACTATGGCGATCCCATACTTGAATGCATGTTTGGGTGGTTGTCATAACTTTCGCTCCTGCTTCAAACGAATGCTCAAACCATCCGTTTTTTGTGGGGTTAATTGTAAAATATCTGCCCTCTATATCGGGCGGTAATATGAGGTATACGCCAAATATCTGTCTTTGTAAACAGTTTTTTGGCGTTTGGAGTGATTTTTTTTGGCACGCCCTGAAAAAGAACCTAAAACAGAACTCGCAAAACGATTACGTGAAATAAGACGAGTACTCGGAAATGAAGAACGCGGTGCTTTTGCGCAACGCCTTAATTTACAACGCACTACTCTTGCCAATTATGAAATCGGAGCACACGAACCAACATCCTCAGCAATTAACGCCTATCATAGAGTCTATAACATTAATCCTCATTGGCTCGTTACGGGTGAAGGTGAAATGTTTAGTGACATGGCAAAAGCGAAAGCAGCGGGTTTTAAACCACAAACTATCCCTGCTGGACTCATGAAAAAGCTTGGTCGCATAGCTTATACAACCTATCGCGATGCTAAAATAAAACTCCCCCCTGAAGATATAGC
>NZ_JBHINK010000005.1:0-123875 GCF_042194905.1 Bartonella sp. CL63NXGY | reverse complement strand
CTTGAAGATGCCAATAAGTATACGGATGAGAAAGTTAGTGGTCTTGTCAATGATGCTGTTAACGAGTCTAAATCCTATACGGATATGAAATTTGAGACGTTGAATTATGCTATTCAGGATGTTCGGAAAGAAGCAAGACAAGCTGCTGCTATTGGTCTAGCGGTGTCCAACTTACGTTACTATGATATACCAGGATCTTTAAGTGTTTCATTTGGGAGTGGTTTATGGCGCAGTCAATCTGCACTTGCTCTTGGTGCTGGTTATACATCTGAAGATGGAAATATTCGCTCGAATGTATCTGTGACAAGTGCTGGAGGTCATTGGGGAATAGGCGCTGGAATTACTCTGAGGTTGAGATGATAATAGAAAAAATGGCTGTTATTGTAAAAACGAGAAGTATGTTAGTAAAGGTTCTGCTGTTTGCTCTTGCCTTAATAGGCAAGAGCGAAAGCTTTGCCAACGAGAATAATAATATTTATACAGTGCATCCACCGCACTTATCGATACCTAAGGGAGAACCTGGCGAAACACGTCGAATTATTATGCAATTTTATGATTGGACTTTGATTTGTGACGAAAAACAAAAGCTTAAACATAAGCAAGGTATATGTAATGTGACACAGACGGTTCATGATCAAGAAGGAAATACCATTTTTAGTTGGTCTCTTGTTTCTACGACAAGTGGTCAAGCAGTGATGCTTTTTCGAACATTGCCAAATTCTGATATAAATGTTCCGATTCAAATGTTTGTAAAAGATGTTAAAAAACCTGTTCTTATTAATTATACGCAATGTAATGAAACGGTTTGTTTGGCACAATCACCTGTAGGGCCGGTTTTGACTAAACAAATAGAGCAGAACAATAAGGTACGTATTTCCTATAAAACTAAAGAAGGTAAGGTATTTTCTTTTACTGTACCATTTAAAGGGTTAAATGCGGCACTTAATTCTTTCCGTCCTTAGAATCCATCGAGTATTTTTAACAAGAGTCATTTTTCCATAAATTGTTGTATTATATTTTTGAGTGTAAATTATAAGGTCAATAAGTAAGAAGTTTTATATAATATGATATCAAGGTGATTTATTGGAAAGAGTGAGAGTTTTATGAATATAAAGTCACAGTAAGTTCTTTATATAATGGAAAATCAAGTTAGTGTTTTCCATAATGCTTAAAGAGTGATTTCGTTAGTTATTAAAAGTAAAAAAGATTAGAAATACTCGATTTCTTCCTTACAATAATGAGTAGACTAAATTCTTTTTTTAAGCTTCAAATGGATTTTTAATGCGGTCTGATTAAGCATTAATATTTTTCAGATAAATTTTATAATTCTAGAGTTTTTTTGAACGATAGTTTTTATTGGTATTCACGAAATAACAGCTATTGTAATTGCATTTTGTAGTACTACGGAACTTTTATTCCAGCATAATCAAAGCCATTTCATTGCATATAACAAACGAGGTTTGTGTGTGGATAAAGAAAAAAAATTTTTTTCTTATAAACCGTACTAATGTATAGGTTGTTGTAACCTTAAAAGTCAGCAAATAGTATGATAGTGGAGGTTTTACAATAGAGGTGTGCTCCGTGTAAATGGTATAAAGAAAAGAGCATAATTTATAAAAATTGATGTGAACGTAAACGATTAATTTATAGTTTTAAGTTCATAAAGAGATGAATGATTTCACGGAAACAACCGAAAGATTATACAAAAATCTGAATGATGTTAGTGTAGAAAATTTTAATGATAGAAAAAGAAAGAATGATTTCTTGTATATATCATTTGATGCTGCATTATTGCTTTATTTAGGAATGAGCAGAAGGGTTTTCGCGTTTATTTATTGGGGGAACGCTCAAGGGATAAGGGACATGACCCCGTTAAATTATGGTTCAAAAGAGTTAAAGCGAGGAGAAATATACGATACCAAAGCAGATCAGTTGTATGATCAGTGCAGTAGTAATACAAATAATCTTTCTGCATTGTCACGAACAGAGGCATACTCTGTCCTTGTTGATATAAAGAGACAACAGAGAAAAAAACATTATGAACAGAAACAGGTTTTTGTTCAATCTGAGGCAGCTTTTGAGTTTCATAATCAGATAATGATAGGTGCTCAAAAAACAAAAAAACTCAAAGCACCTTTTCTTCGACGGTTCCATTCAGTAAAATCTCCACCTCTTTATGCGGCACTTGATCTCGGAACAAATAATTGTCGTCTTCTTATCGCATCTCCCAGTAAACCTGGATATTTTCGTGTTGTTGATGCTTTTTCTCGTATTGTACGATTGGGAGAAGGTTTAATAAATAACGGTTTTCTTAATACACAAGCTATGGATCGTGCGATTGAGGCATTAAAGATTTGTCATTTAAAGCTAAAACAAAGGCATATTAAGCGTTATCGCTTGATTGCAACGGAAGCTTGTCGTTCTGCAGAAAATGGTAGACATTTTATTCAGCGTGTTTTGGAGGAGACAGGTCTTGAATTGGAAATTGTTGATCGGCGAACAGAAGCGCGTTTTGCTGTTACAGGGTGTAGTACACTTGTTGAACCAAATACTGACGCAATTGTGCTTTTTGATATTGGAGGAGGGTCATCAGAAATTGTGCTACTTGATGTTTCTCAAAAGCGTTCTTTTCGTTTAGCTAGACAAATTATCGCTTGGACTTCTCTTCCTGTTGGTGTTGTTACGCTTGCTGAACGTTTTGGAGGGAATGATATTAGCTTAGACGATTTTGAAAAAATGAAAAGCTATGTGCGAGGGTTATTAAATAATTTTTCAGATCGTCATAAATTAGGAGAGTTAGCACAAGGTTCGAAGTTTCATCTTTTGGGAACCTCCGGTACAGTTACGACTTTAGCAGGAATGTATCTTAATTTAGAGCGTTATGATAGGAAAAAAGTGGATGGCATTTGGATGAAGGATGCAGACATTACACTTATGACACAACGTCTATTATCATGGGATATAGAAAAACGTGTCATAAGTCCTTTTATTGGGCGCGAGAGAGCAGATTTAGTTTTAGCTGGTTGTGCAATTTTAGATGTTATTCGGGAAGTTTGGCCAAGTCAGCGTTTAAGAGTTGCTGATCGTGGATTAAGGGAAGGAATTTTGATAGAGCTAATGTTACGCGATGGGGTATGGTGTCGTCGTAGAAAGAGCAGAGATTTCAAGCGTTAGAGAATTAAATATGGAGACAATGAATAACGATGAAAAAAACAACAAAAACACCGAGAGGTGGCTATGGAGGTTCAGGGTCACATGAATTATATCAGCGCGTAAAAAAGAAAGCAGGAACCATTAAAGCTTCATCACGACGATGGTTAGAGAGGCATCTGAATGATCCTTATGTCCATCAATCAAAAGTAGATGGGTATCGTTCGCGTGCGGCTTATAAACTCATTGAAATTAATGAGCGCTATAGGTTTTTGAAAAAAGGTCAAAAGGTTATTGATCTAGGAGCAGCACCTGGGGGCTGGTGTCAGGTGGTTGAGCGTATAGTAGGGTCAAGTGATGAGGATCCTAGCGTTGTTGGTATTGATTATTTACATGTTGATCCATTACCTAGAGTTGCCATGTTGGAAATGGATTTTTTGCATACAGATGCACCGCAGAAATTAATTGAAACTTTAGGGACAAAACCGGATGTGGTTCTTTCTGATATGGCAGCGCCAACAACAGGTCATCGTCAGACGGATCATTTAAGAACGATTTATTTATGTGAAGTTGCGGCTGATTTTGCTCTTTCGGTTCTTAAGCCTGGGGGACATTTTTTAGCAAAGGCTTTTCAAGGAGGAGCAGAAAACACTCTTCTTACGATACTAAAACAGCATTTTAAAAAAGTCTATCATGTTAAACCACCCGCAAGCCGATCAGAATCAGTAGAGCTTTATCTTCTAGCACTTGAATTTAAGGGAAAAACAAAAATACAAGAATAGCGCCTTCTTTTAAGAAGACTTTACTTAACCTATTTAGATGTGATGATTTTTTTCTCAAAGAGTTATCGGCGATAGTGACAGTTTTTCTGTTATCAATGATGAAAAACTGGTAAAACTAATGTATTGCCTATAGAGATAAAGAGATTGATTCCTCAGTGAGTGTTTCCAATGAAATTTCTTGATCAAGCTAAAGTTTATATTCGTTCTGGTAATGGAGGTTCTGGAGCAGTATCATTTCGTCGTGAAAAATTCATAGAATTTGGGGGACCTGATGGAGGGAATGGAGGACGGGGTGGTGATGTTTGGGCTCTTGTTGTTGATGGGCTTAACACGCTGATTGATTATCGCTACCAACAGCATTTTAAAGCAAAAACAGGGGGGCATGGCAAGGGGCGTAATATGACGGGTGAGAAGGGTAATGATGTCATCCTTAAAGTTCCGGTTGGGACGCAAATTTTTGAAGAAGATAATACAACGTTAATCTGTGATTTAACGGAAGTGGGACAGCGCTATCGCCTTGCAAAAGGAGGGAATGGCGGTTTTGGCAATCTTCACTTTACAACATCGACAAATCGGGCACCGCGTCGTGCAAATCCAGGTTTGGCTGGAGAAGAGCGTGCAATATGGCTTCGTTTGAAGTTAATTGCTGATGCGGGGCTTGTTGGTTTACCAAATGCTGGAAAATCAACTTTTTTAGCTTCTACAACGGCTGCAAAACCAAAAGTTGCAGATTATCCTTTTACCACTCTACATCCTCATCTTGGTGTTGTACGTATTGATGGTCGTGAATTTGTTTTGGCTGATATTCCAGGATTAATTGAAGGAGCGCATGAAGGTGTGGGAATTGGAGATCGTTTTTTAGGACATGTGGAACGTTGTCGCGTACTGCTTCATCTAATTTCTTCTCAAGAAGAAGATGTAGCAAAAGCATATCAAATTGTGCGTCATGAACTTGAGGCATATGGAAATAATCTAAGTGATAAAACTGAAATTGTTGCTTTAAGCCAGATAGATACTCTGACAATTGAAGAGCGTGAAGCTAAACGGGAAGCTTTGCAAAGAGCAGCGGATCAACCAGTTATGATGTTTTCTGCGGTTAGCCGCGAAGGTTTAGAAAATGTGCTGCGTGCTGGTGCACATATTATTGAAATGTCACGCAAAGAGGAGATCAGTGGGGATAGCAAGGTTGATTGAGATGGCTGTTGGATCGCAAAAACTTACACACTATAAACGTATTGTGGTCAAGATTGGATCTGCCCTTTTGGTTGATCCTCAGGCAGGTTTACGGGTTGAATGGCTTAAAAGCTTGATCAATGATGTTGTTGAATTACACAAAGGAGGCGTAGAGATATTATTGGTGTCTTCAGGTGCTATTGCTTTAGGAAGGACATTGCTACAGCTTCCTAAGGGGGCTTTGAAATTGGAAGAAAGCCAGGCATGTGCTGCTTTGGGGCAAATTGAGTTAGCAAAAACCTATGGTGATGCGCTTGCTCAACATGGGCTCAAAACAGGCCAAATTTTGCTCACTTTATTTGATACGGAGGAGCGAAGGCGTTATCTCAATGCACGTGCAACGATTGAGACGCTTTTATATTTGGGAGCTGTGCCTGTTATTAATGAGAATGATACTGTTGCAACAACTGAAATTCGTTATGGTGATAATGATCGTTTAGCTGCACGTGTGGCAACAATGGTGAGGGCAGATCTTTTAATACTTTTATCCGATATTGATGGTCTTTATACAAAGTCTCCCCATAGTGATCCTACGGCTGAATTTATACCTTTTGTTGCATCCATTACGCATGATATCGAAAAAATGGCAGATGTTGCTGCTTCAGAGTTTTCACGGGGAGGAATGAAGACTAAGCTTGAAGCCGGAAAAATAGCTAATGCTGCTGGAACGGCGATGATTATCACCTCAGGCAAGCGTATGAATCCTCTTGCTGCAATTGACAAAGGTGAACGCAAGAGTTTTTTTGCGGCAAGTAAGAAATCTGTCAATGCTTGGAAAACATGGATTTCTGGTCATTTAGATCCATCTGGTGTTTTGACGATTGATCAAGGAGCCATTAGGGCTCTTGAATCAGGAAAATCATTATTAGCTGCAGGGGTTATTGGCGTTGAGGGAAATTTCCAGCGTGGGGATACGGTTGCAATTGTTGGTACAGATGGAGTTGAGATTGCGCGTGGACTTGTAAGCTATGACAAAGATGAGGCTGTACGCATTATAGGACATAAAAGTGAAGAAATCGAAGCTATTCTTGGGTATGAGGCGCGCTCTGCTATGGTGCATCGTAATGATATGATTATACGTTGCTTGACCAATACTGTTTAAAAAAGTTACTTTTGTTTTTATTGTTTTGGCAGAGTGGATGTTACGATGACTTTAGAAGAACAAATGAAAGATATGGGACAAAAAGCACGCTATGCCGCTGCAGCGTTAGCTGTTGCTTCTTCTGAGCAAAAGAACAATGCATTAGAAATGATCGCTTTAAGTCTAGAGGCTCAGTCAGATGAAATTTTACGGGCGAATTGTCAAGATTTAGAGAATGCTGCTCAGAATAATTTGAAAGCTGCAATGATTGATCGGCTAAAATTAGATGATTTGCGTTTACGTGCAATGATAGACAGTGTTCGCCAAGTTGCTCGTTTATCTGATCCTGTTGGACAAGTGATGGATGAATGGACGCGTCCAAATGGGCTTCATATAAGTCGTGTACGAACACCTCTTGGTGTGATTGGCATTATTTATGAAAGTCGTCCCAATGTTACAGTTGATGCGAGTTCTTTGTGCTTAAAAGCAGGTAATGCTGCGATTTTGCGCGGTGGTTCGGATAGCTTTCATTCTTCTCATGCTCTTCATTTAGCTTTGGTACAAGGTTTAGAGCGCTCTGGTTTACCCAAAGATGCTATCCAAATGGTTGGAACGACAGATCGTGCTGCCGTTGGGGAAATGCTCAAAGGATTGGATGGAGCGATTGATGTGATCGTACCACGTGGTGGAAAGAGCCTTGTTGCTCGTGTTCAGTCTGATGCACGTGTTCCAATTTTTGCTCATTTGGAGGGACTTTGTCATATTTATATTGATAAATCGGCAGATTTAGATATGGCACGCAATATTGTTTTAAATGCAAAGCTGCGGCGAACAGGGATATGCGGTGCTGTTGAGACAGTTCTCATTGACGGCCAAGCATTAAAAAAATTTCTTCCTGTTTTAACTGCTTTACAGGAAAAGGGGTGTGAAATTCGTGCCACAGAAGATATTGTTTTTCTTATGCCAGATGTCAAATTAGCTTCTGAAGAAGATTGGTCGCATGAATATCTTGATGCTATTCTTTCTGTTAAAACGGTTGAGGGTGTTGAGGGAGCCATTTCTCATATCAAGCGTTATTCATCAGGACATACGGAATCGATTATTGCTGAGGATTTGGAAGTGGTGAAGAATTTTTTTAATCATTTAGATTCAGCTATTTTATTACACAATGCATCTACACAATTTGCTGATGGAGGTGAATTTGGTTTTGGAATGGAAATTGGTATCGCAACAGGAAAAATGCATGCACGTGGTCCCATAGGTGTTGGACAGCTAACATCATTTCAATATCACGTTAAAGGAAATGGTCAGGTTAGAGCTTGAGAACACCATTTTTTCCATGGAAAAATTGTATGCCACATGTTGAAAGATCTAATGTTGTGGGTCTTTTTGGTGGTTCCTTTAATCCACCGCATGCGGGGCATCTTCTTGTTGCAAAAATTGCCATTCGGCGTTTGCATCTTGATCAGTTATGGTGGATGATCACTCCAGGAAATCCTTTAAAGGATTGTACACAGTTGCCCTCTTTAGAGGAGAGAATGCAATTAAGTTTTAAACTTATTGACCATCCAAAAATTCGCTTAACAGGTTTTGAACAGGCTATAGGGAGCAAAGTATCAGTAGATACGATTTTTCATATTCTTACCCATTACAGTGGCGTAAATTTTGTATGGATTATGGGGGCAGATAGTTTTGCGACGATACATCAATGGTATCGATGGCATGATATCGTCTCTATGCTTCCTATTGCGATTATTGATCGTCCTTTAGGCAATCGGTCAGCACTTTCTTCTCCTATGGCACATATTTATCGCCGTTTTCGTTTGGATGAGAGAAAAAGTAAGCGATTACCTTTTATCAAGCCACCAGTTTGGACTTATTTGCATGGACCTTTATCTTTTCAATCTTCAACAAACCTTCGTTTGAAGAAGAATGATTTTTCTTGAACATTTCATAAGATTCTGCTTCTCTTTAGAGAAGTCTCTTTTTTAGATTCCACAACGATAAGAAAGGATATTGATCTGAAAAACGTTGCACACAAACACTCTTACGATATTATGCCTTCAAAAGAAAAAAAAGTTTTTTCTGTTAGTGAGAGTCTTGAAGTTATTCTCAAGAGTTTAGAAGATACAAAAGCAGAAGATATTGTTGCTATTGATATTCGAGGGAAGTCATCTTTGGCTGATTATATGGTCATAGCTTCAGCAAATTCGCAGCGTCATGTATCGTCTGTTGCTGATCATTTATTACATACTTGGAAAGATAGTGGGCAGGGGCTTGCGCGTGTAGAAGGGCTTGCTGGAGGTGACTGGGTATTGATTGATACAGGTGATATTATCACTCATCTTTTTCGTCCAGAAATTCGTCTTTTTTATAATTTAGAAAAAATATGGATGACACCGGATTTAAACGATACGGCTTTGCTTCTCTTCGGAGATCATTAAAATGCAAATTTCTATTTTTGCGGTTGGTCGTATGAAAAGTGGGGCGGAGCAAAAATTAGTTCAGCATTATTTGGATCGTTTTTCTAAAATTTCTGGAGATGTAGGCTTTCATTTAAAAAAGTTACAAGAGATACCAGAAAGTCGTGCTCAAACAGTTTGTCAACGTATGGAGGAAGAGGGGAGAAAACTTATTGAATTTTTACCTGAAAAATGTCGGTTAATTGTGTTAGATGAGCGTGGAGAATCGATTTCGTCAATTTCTTTTTCTGAAAAATTGAGGTGTTATCGTGATGAGGGCATTCGAGATGTCGTCATTGCTTTGGGAGGACCTGATGGGCATAATGAACAAATAAAGAAGCGTGCTGATTTCCTTTTATCTTTTGGTTTGATGACGTGGCCACATCAAATTGCACGTATTCTTCTTACAGAACAACTTTACCGCGCTGTAACAATTGAAAATAATCATCCGTATCATCGTTTTTAATATTTTTGTGCAATTTTTAGCACTTATTTATATGTTTATTAATATTGTTTTAGCTGACACCATTTAAAGCATCTCTAATGTATACGATGAGGTGTCATGGTTTTTGCAAATGAAAAAGCTTCTTCATAGAAAGATGCTATATTTATATGAGGAGTGCGTCATATTTGTCATTCTGCTCTTGAGTATGTTTTTTTGCTTTTCTGTATCGCACGCGGAAGATACAATGAGGAGTACGGAAGTACATAAAGAATTAGGAGAAATTCGCCAAAATATTTCACTTTCGCGTGAGCGTGTTGCTTTTCTTATGCATCAAGTTGAGCATTTAAAAAAAGATCAACGTGTTTTGAGTGATGCACTCATAAAGGCGGCTAAAGAAGAACGTATAGTAGCAGATGATATTGCTAAAAGGGAAGAAAAGCTTAAAAAAATGATAGAAAAGCGGGTACAAGTCTATCAAAGTTTAAAAAATCGTCGTGCTGAATTTGCGGAAGTTCTTGCAATTTTGGAGCGTATGGGATTGAATCCGCCTCCTGCTCTTATGATACAGCCAGAGGACGCGTTGGCTTCTATACGTAGTTCTGTTTTATTAGGTACTGTTATTCCTCAGATGCAAGAGAAAACACGAGATTTAACAGAAAAACTCAAGGAGTTGACCAATTTGAGTAATTCCATTACTACGGAATATAAGGCATTAAAGACAAAGCTGCAAAATCAAGCAGAGCAGCGAAAACGTCTAGAGCTTTTATTAGACCAAAAAAACAAACTACAAAAAAAATCAGAAACAGAACTTACAGAACAGCAACAAAAAAATATTGCTCTTGCTAAAAAAGCGCAGTCTTTGGAAGAATTGATTTTGGAGCTCGATCGTCAGTCAAAACTTAGCTCTGATGCATCAGTACAGGTACGGAAAAGTTTGCAATTGTTAGAACAGTCCAATTTTGAAAGCCGAAAAGGTTCTTTACTTTTTCCTGTTTCAGGAAAAAGAATACATCACTCTAACAAAAGTTCGCAGATTACGCGCTTTGGTGAAACGATAGAAACAGAGTCAGGAGCTGTTGTTATATCACCTGTGGATGCTTTTGTTGCTTTTGCTGGGCCATTTCGTTCTTACGGACATTTAATCATTCTCAACGTTGGAAATGGTTATCATATCATTCTTACTGGAATGTCGAGAATTAATGTAAAACAGGGGCAGTTTGTTCTTTCAGGTGAGCCTCTGGGTATAATGGAGATGCAATTTATTTCAAACAGTGTTGCATTGGATATAGGAAAAACTTCTCCAATGCTTTACATTGAGTTTAGAAAGCAGGGAAAACCTGTAAATCCAACTCCTTGGTGGCAGACTGAAAAAATAAGAAGGAGCCAAAATGATTCGTAAAGTTATTCTTTTGGTCGCTGGGGTATTGCTCGGCGCCTGTTCAATGATTATGGTGCAGTCTGTTGCTGCGAATAATGAAGATAATGCATATAAAAAGCTAGCTATATTTGGCGATGTTTTTGAGCGTGTGCGTATGCAATATGTTACAGTTCCAGATGATAAAAAGCTTATTGAAAATGCTATCAATGGCATGCTCACATCACTGGACCCTCATTCATCTTATTTGAATGCTGAAGAAGCTAAGGATATGCGGGATTCTACGAAAGGAGAGTTCGGAGGTCTTGGTATTGAGGTCACTATGGAAAAAAACTTAATTAAAGTTGTTTCACCAATGGATGATACTCCCGCTTCAAAAGCAGGTATTCTAGCAGGAGACCTTATTTCAAAAATTGATGATGTACAAACGAATGGTCAAACATTGAATGAAGCTGTTAATAAGATGCGAGGTGCTCCTGGAACACCAATTACCTTAACAATTATTCGTTCTGGTGTTGATAAGCCATTTGAAGTGAAGATTGTTCGTGATATTATCAAAGTAAAAGCGGTGAAATATCGGGTTGAGGGTGATATTGGATATTTAAGAGTTATCCAGTTTTCTGAGCAGACATTGAATAATCTTCTGGCGGCAATTAAAGATATCCAATCTAAAATTCCTGAAGATAAGCTAAAAGGTTACGTCCTTGATTTGCGGCTTAATCCGGGTGGGCTTTTAGATCAAGCTGTTAATGTTTCGAGTGCTTTTCTCAATAAAGGTGAAATTGTGTCGACTCGTGGGCGCAAAAAGAGTGATGTGACAAGATTTGATGCGAAGCCAGGTGATGTCATCAATGGAAAACCGCTCATTGTCCTTATTAATGGTGGTTCGGCAAGTGCTTCTGAAATTGTTGCGGGTGCATTACAAGATCATCGTCGTGCAACAATTTTAGGGACGCAGTCTTTTGGTAAAGGATCTGTTCAAACAATTATTCCTTTGGGTGAAAATGGGGCTTTACGCTTAACAACAGCACTTTATTACACGCCATCTGGCACTTCTATTCAAGGAACAGGGATCACGCCTGATATTATTGTAGAGCAACCACTCCCTGAAAAATATAAGGGTTATGATGTAAAAGTTGGTGAGTCTGCATTAAAAGGACACATCAAAGGAAAACGAGAGAGTAATAAAGGATCTGGTTCAGCTGCTTTTGTTCCCAAAGACCCTAAAGATGATATCCAGTTGAATGAGGCTTATAAATTGTTACGAGGTGAAATGGCAAATGCAGCATTTCCACCAGATCCCAATAAGGATGTGTTGAAGTGAGAATTGATATCTATAGCTTGCGATTTTGAGGAATATTAAATGGATGCAGGTATTAATTTGAAAATTCTTCCATATCGCAAATGTGTTGGGATTGTTATCTTTAATCATGACGGTAAAGTGTGGGTTGGGCGTCGTTTAATGATGCCCATTCATGCAGATATTGAAATATCTCATCGTTGGCAGCTTCCTCAAGGAGGGATTGATGAAGATGAAAAACCATTAGATGCAGCATATCGTGAACTTTATGAAGAAACGGGTATTCGATCTGTGAAGTTGATTAAAGAAGCACAAAATTGGTTCCATTATGATTTTCCACAAGAACTTATTGGGTGCACATTAACAAATAAATATCGTGGGCAAATACAAAAATGGTTTGCTTTCCAGTTTACAGGAAAGCTTTCTGAAATTGCGATTAATCCGCCACCAGATGGCAATAAAGCGGAATTCGATCAATGGAAATGGATTGATCTAGAAACCCTTCCGTTGATTGCTGTTTCTTTTAAAAGGCACGTTTATACGAAAGTTGTCAGCGAATTTCGAGGTAGCCTTAGACCATTATAAAAGCTATATGATTACGAGAAAGCTTTTTTTATTAAGATGCTTTATATTATAATAAATAATAAACATGTTTCTCTTTTATGTAAAGAACAGGAATATAAAATGAAAAAGTTATTTAATTTACTTATAGTTTTTACTCTCTTGAGTATTTCATCTGTTGCATTTGCAACAAGTTCAAAACCTCCTGCATCAAAAGATGCGGCAGCGACATTGCCAAATGGAGCTTCTTCTTTGACTGAAACCTACGGTTTGTGGACTATTAGCTGTGGTATACAAGAAGGGAAAAGAATTTGTTTTATGCACCGTCAAGAAGTGAATGAGCAGGGGCGTGTTGTTGTGGCTATGGGCCTTACTCTCGATGCTGAGGGTGTTGTATCTGGTAATTTAACAGTTCCTTTTAACATTTTGGTTTCTAAGCCTGTTCGTTTACAAGTTGATGAGGGAAAAGCTGTTATCGAAACCGGTATCCGGACTTGTGTACCAGCAGGTTGTGTGGTTCCTGTCGTTTTTGACAAAAATCACGTAGCAGCTTTACGTTCTGGAAAACAGTTAAAGTTGGCGATGACAATTGCTGCTGCAGGTGAACCAGCTTTGAATGATTTATTTATTCAGCTAGATGGTTTTAGCAGTGCTCTTAATCGTTTGACTGCTTTGCAGAAATAATTTTAAAACTAAAAGCGGCCTTTAAAAGGCCGTTTTTAGTTTGTTTGTTTTTTATATATTAATAATTAAGACGATGAGATTTAAGATTAATCCTATAAGGGATATTCAGATTTTTTGCCGTTTCTTCTATTGTATGTTCTATTTTTAATTTTGATATTTGTTTTCTAACTGCATCGTCATTAAATAGAGAGATGAAGAATTTAGATATCTGGTTTTTATTCAAGAAAAAAGAGTATTGAAATATAAAACCATTTTTTGATACACAGACCTGCTTTAATGAAGGTTTTCTATACGCTCTTCTGTTTCCTTGATTGAAAGGGATGACGCATGATTTATGCATTGCTTCGAACGATTGATTTGATTTTTGAGATTTATATTGATATTTTAATCGCTAGTGTCATTTTTTCTTGGCTTTATGTCTTTAATATCATAAATTCACGCAATCGCTTTGTTGTTTTGATAGGAAGCTTTCTAGATCGTCTTACAAATCCCGTTCTAAGCCGTATCCGGAAAATTTTACCAAATTTGGGAACGATTGATATTTCACCTATTGTAGTGTTCATTATTATATATTTTATTCGTACTTTTATGTGGCGCGTTTACGCAAACATGTATGTATAGAAATATTACTTGAGGCGAATACATGTTTTATCAAGTTGATAAAAATAACTTGATTTTGTTTGTATATCTCATTCCAAAATCGTCCGTTGACAAAATAATAGGGATTGAATGTAGGGATGGTGAGAAACAATATCTGGTTATACGCCTTCGTGCTGTTCCTGAAGATGGAAAAGCGAATAAAGCTCTCATTAAATTTCTTGCCAAGCAATGGAGAATACCATCTTCTTCTATTTCTCTGAAAAACGGTGCAATATCTCGCTACAAACAACTTTACTTTTCAACACATTTAGAAGAGCTAAAGCAGATATGGCAATCCTTTAGAGATTGCATCTCGTAGAAAAAATAAAGAATAAAGCCTATTTTTAAATAGGCTTTATTTTATTAAAATCGTTATATTTTTTTATTGCGCTCAACAGCTTGCTTAATTAATTCATGCGCAAAGTTTTTATCACGCCATCCTTCAATTTTAGCCCATTTTCCAGGTTCCAGATCTTTGTAATGCTTGAAGAAATGTTCAATTTGTTTGAGTGTAATCTCGGGTAGATCTGTATAGTCATGAATATTGATATAGCGTTTTGTTAATTTTGTAGTGGGAATGGCAATAATTTTTTCATCTTTACCACCATCATCTTCCATCATTAGAGCTCCGATGGGGCGAACATTGATAACACAACCAGGCATAAGTGGACGGGTATTACAGATAAGGACATCAATAGGATCACCATCATCTGAAAGCGTATGAGGGACAAAACCGTAATTTCCAGGATAAACCATTGATGTATGAAGAAAACGGTCAACAAATAATGCACCAGACTTTTTATCCATCTCATATTTTATTGGTTGCCCACCAAGGGAGACTTCCACAATAACGTTAATATCTTCTGGTGGATTTTTGCCTACGGGTATTTCCTTAATATTCATAGAGACATCCTTTCTGGAATATAGTGAGGCTCAATACAATTAAATATTTTATAAATATTTTACCAAAGAGATTATGAAATTAACTTGAAATTGATGCACGTGTTTTTTCAAAACGTTTACGTTCATTAGGATCAAGATAGAGTTTGCGGAGACGAATATTTTTAGGGGTTACCTCCACAAGTTCATCATCTTGTATCCACGATAAGGCACGTTCTAATGTCATTTTAATGGGAGGCGTTAACTTTACGGCCTCATCTTTTCCAGAAGCGCGCATATTGGTAAGTTTTTTCCCTTTTAAGACATTGACTTCTAAGTCATTATCTCGTGAGTGGATGCCAATAATCATACCTTGATAGACTTTCACACCCGCATCGATGATCATAGGACCACGATCTTCAAGATTAAAAAGAGCATAAGCGACAGATTCACCGTTGTCATTTGAAATCATAACACCATTAACACGACCAGCAATGTCTCCTTTATAAGGTTCATAAGCATGGAAAAGGCGATTCATAATTGCTGTACCACGTGTGTCCGTTAAAAGTTCAGATTGATAACCAATGAGTCCTCGGGTTGGTGCATAAAAGACAAGGCGGACACGATTACCTCCAGAAGGACGTAATTCCACCATTTCGCCTTTACGTTCAGACATTTTTTGTACAACAGTACCGGAATATTCTTCATCAACATCGATAACAACTTCTTCGATTGGCTCAAGAGTTATTCCATTTTCATCTTTTTGCATAACAACACGTGGGCGTGAAACACTAAGTTCAAATCCTTCACGGCGCATATTTTCAATGAGAACTGCAAGCTGTAATTCTCCTCGTCCTGAAACGTAGAAAGAATCTTTATCGGCTGATTCTTCAATTTTAAGAGCGACATTGCCTTCTGCTTCTTTTAACAATCGGTCACGAATGACACGGCTTGTTACTTTATCGCCTTCAGTTCCAGCAAGGGGACTATCGTTGACGAGAAAACTCATAGTAACAGTAGGAGGATCAATTGGTTGGGCAGTAAGGGGTTCATTGACAGTAGGATCACAGAAAGTATCAGCTACGGTACCTTTTTGCAGACCTGCAATCGCAACAATATCACCAGCACTTCCTTCTTCAATAGGTTGCCGTTCTAAGCCACGAAACGCTAAAATTTTTGAAATACGCCCAGTTTCTAAAAGTTTTCCATCTTGTCCAAGAACTTTGACATTTTGATTGGGTTTTAGACAGCCAGAATGAATCCGCCCTGTAATAATTCGTCCCAAAAACGGATCCGCTTCAAGAATAGTTCCAATCATGCGAAACGGTCCTTCTGCTACACTAGGAGAAGGGACATGCTGCGTCACAAGATCAAATAAAGGACCTAATCCATGATCTTTTGGTCCTTCAGGGGCTTCAGCCATCCATCCATCGCGTCCAGATCCATAAAGAATAGGAAAATCAAGCTGTTCATCGGTTGCATCAAGAGCAGCGAAAAGGTCAAAAACCTCATTAATGACTTCATCAACGCGTGCATCCGGTCGGTCAATTTTATTAATAGCAACAATAGGGCGCAATCCTACTTTCAATGCTTTGCCAACAACAAATTTTGTTTGTGGCATTGGTCCTTCAGCAGCATCAACAAGTACAATGGCTCCATCAACCATATTTAGAATGCGTTCAACTTCTCCACCAAAGTCGGCGTGTCCTGGTGTATCAACAATATTAATTCGAGTATCTTTCCAAACAACAGATGTCACTTTCGCTAGGATTGTAATTCCGCGTTCTTTCTCAATATCGTTTGAATCCATCATACGTTCGCTTGTACGCTGATTATCACGGAAGTTTCCTGATTGCTTGAGAAGTCCGTCTACAAGCGTTGTTTTCCCATGGTCAACGTGGGCAATGATGGCAATGTTACGCAATTGCATAAATTTTCTTCTTTTCGTTTAATGAAATTTCATTTGAGGCAAAGTCTTTACATTCTTTGCCTGACTATTAAAAAACCTTTTACATGTTTTTTTATAGTTTTGGAAGATGGAGGCAATATTTTTATGACAAAACTATTTATCCAAGTCTTTAAGGCTCTATTAAGCTTCAATTGCTGGAGCTTCGTAAAAGGATTTTTATAGTGCGTATGTTCTATTCTCGAGCTAAGAATTATCCAAAAAATCACCGTCAACTTGATTTCTATCAATATGACACAAGGAATTTATATGAGCTCTTGTAAGAGTAAGTAAGTATAAAGCTAGCCATATTATTGTTGTTGTTTTGCAAAGAGATTAATAAAAATCCGGAATATCTCTCAATCCATAGCCAATTTGTTGACAATTGTACAACATTCTTATTCTAAATAAAGCTTTTTCTTATTCTATAACTTGTCAAACAAAATCCAGATCTAATGCAACCGTGTATTTGAGGTAAATATTGAGATGATTAAGAATTTTATAAGAAGTTCTAGCTTTTGTATGCCAGATTGGGGCAAGAGTTATATCTGTTTTATTTATTTATGAACCCGGAATACAGTCTTATTTAGAAAGAATATGAAGGCATCCAAAGAAAATTTCCATCTTTGCCGTTAATCCAATTTATGCTTTCAAAGGCATCTAAAGTAATATCTTTTAAACCATGGAGATAGTGCCTTGCCCCTCACACTTTTGTTAATCGTATTCTCTAATAGGAGCATGCTTTTCATGCCAAACAGAACACTTTAAACAGAATATACTTGTTGTTGCATATTCATGTACTTAAGAGAGATTGCTTAACGTATACTACATCCATTCCATGATAGGCTCATAAATGATATAATATACGCGAATAGTATACTATTAACGCCTTTGTGAAAAAATATAAAACTGTTGAGCATTATCATTCTTTCTCAGCTGTCAATATTGCGCCAGTTTTTGCTACGAGAAAGAAGATATAAGAAGTATTTTATTTTTTCTTGAATAGTTTTTAGCCATACACCGATCTCGTTTGTGACTGGCAAGAAGATGACTTTAATCGATTTAATATGAGAAGCTTTATGATGAGGTAAATTTACGTCATTCGGAGCTGTTATTCAAAAAAAATAATAAATTATCTATGGAGCGGTGCGCTAGAAAATAAATAATAAAGCTTATTTTCTTATGGAAAGAATCTTAGGTTACATGACAAGATCTTTCCATAAGTAAGAGTTTTTACTTTACATGTTTAAAGAAGAGTTCCTGACAAAATGAGGGAAGCTACAGAAAAATAGATTATAATGCCCATGACATCTACTAAAGTTGCCACAAAAGGAGCAGAAGCACTTGCTGGATCAAATTTTAAACCTTTAAGAATAAAAGGCAACATAGATCCAGAAAGAGAACCAAAGGTAACGATTCCAACTAAAGCTGTACCCACTGTTGTCGAAATAGCAATCCAATGTTGTCCATAGTCGTAGATACCCAGTTTTTGCCAAAGAGCAATGCGCGTAACACCAATAATTCCTAGTAAGAGACCAAGGGATAGTCCTGTTGGAATTTCACGAATGATCACTTTCCACCAGTCTTTCAACGTGAGTTCACGTAAAGCCAATGCACGGATAATAAGGGATGTAGCTTGTGAGCCGGAATTTCCTCCTGAGCTCATAATGAGAGGTATGAACAGTGTAAGAATAATCGCTTTTTCGAGTTCTGTTTCGAAATGTTGCATAGCGCTTGCTGTCAGCATTTCACCGATAAAGAGTAAAGCGAGCCATCCGCCACGTTTTTTCATCATTTCAGGAAACTTAATTTGCATATAGGGCTTATTAAGCGCTTCCATACCCCCAAATTTATAGGCATCTTCATTCATCTCATCGACCATAGTATCAAGCACGTCATCAACGGTTACAATGCCAATGACATGGTTACTTTCATCAACTACAGGCACAGAGAGAAGATCATGGCGCTGGAAAAGGCGTGCGATATCTTCATGATGTGTGAAGGGCGATATTGTAATGGGCGAGTCATGGGTAGGGACATTAAGAATTAGTTCATCAGGTGAGGCAAGAATAAGGTTACGCAGGGAAACAGCTTTTAGAAGAGTACCTGTTTTAGGGTCAATTACATAGCTGGTATAAACTGTTTCACGTGTTCGCTCGACCTCACGGATGTGATCCAAAGTTTTTTGTATGGTCCAGTTTGAAGGAACGGCTATAAATTCTGTTGTCATCAGTGCCCCTGCTGTATGGTCAGGATAACTGGTGAGTTTTTTAAGTTCAGCGCGCGTTAAGGGGTTAAGCAAGGCATAAAGTCGTGTGCGGGTTTCTTTATCCATTTCTTGAAAGACGTCTGCAGCAGCATCGGCAGACATGCCATCAAGAATTTCAACAGCACGATTTATAGGGAGAAGTTCTAGGATGGCAGCAGGTTGCTCAAGCTCTGGTTTATCAAAAAGTTCGATAACATAATCAAGAGGCAGAAGACTAAGAATAGTTACACGTTCCATGCTATCGAGGTCATTTATGATATCAATAGAGTCTGCAAAATGCTGGTTCTTTAACTTTTCAGCAAGAGCTTCAGGAGAAAAATTTTTGAAGTCGAAGGCCGTTTTGATTTCAGTCATGATAAAGTACCTCCTGAAGAGTTGGAGAGTTATAAATCTAGATAATAGATGAGATAAAAACAAAAGTTTATGGAAGATTTAAAAAAAACTCCCCAGCTATATTCCCAATTGTTAATATTTGAAGTAAAGTCAAGGGTAAAATATAAGTTATAAACAAGTTTCTGAATCACTAAAACGAGAATACAGCTTAATTTGAGGATAATATAAAAGCGTAAATGTAAAAATCAGTTCTGATTTTTACCATCATTTCTTTAATGCAGTTTTGTGATTTTCAAAAGAATCTACAGCAATATTTTGTAAAGAGTGGAGATTATGCCTTTCTCCAAGTGTTTTTGTTAATATGCAATTCTATTGTGATGTGTGAGCGAATAATCTTTATTGCTTCAATATAATATGGTTTAAAATGAAAGAACTTTGCGATTTTCAGGTTTTTTATTCAATAGCGTTTTGAAAGGTAGTTTTGAAACTCACGAGATAGTTTTAGTATGTTATCAATTTGTGTCGTAAAGATAATTGTTACAGTTTAAATTTATAATGGAGACATAAAGTATTATGGCAAAAGAAGCAGTGCTGGAGTGGAAGGGATTTTCATGTCTTCCTGATTTTTCTTCTATAAGTGATGAAGATTTTAAACCCGCTTTTGAACAGGCTCTTCAAGAAGCCGAAGAAGAACTAGAGGCGATTGCGATGGTGCAAGAACCTCCAACGCTTGAGAATTTTTTACAGCCTTTTGAGCTTTGCGGCAAAGCGCTTGATCATGTCTGTTCAATATTTTTCTTACGCACCAGTGCTCATACGAATGTATTAATTCAACAGCTAGAGCAAGAGTTCGTTGTAAAACTTTCTCGTTATTCTTCAAAAATGATGATGGATGCGCGGATATTTGCGAAAATAGATGTGCTTTATAAACAGTCGCAGCTGGGCATATTTGAGAGTGAAACAACACGTGTTCTTGAATTATGGTGGAAAAAGTTTGTTTGTCATGGGGCAAAACTCGATGAAAAAGCTAAGAAACGGCTTTTGGAAATTAATGAAAGACTTGCTTTTTTAAATGCTACTTTTGGACAAAATGTCTTAAATGATGAAGCTGAATGGATTCTATTTTTAAAACAAACAGACTTATCTGGTTTACCGCAAGATCTCATTGCTTCAATGAAGGAAATTGCGTGTGAAAGAGGCAATGAAGAAGCGTATGCATTAACACTAGCACGTTCGATTGTTGAACCTTTTTTAAAATTCTCTGATCGTCGTGATTTGCGTGAGGTTGCATTCCAAGCTTGGGCTAAACGTGGTGAAAATAATAACAAGAATGATAATAAAACAATTATTGTAGAGATTGTTGCGCTTCGAGATGAGCAGGCTAAATTATTGGGATATAAATCTTTCGCAGATTTGAAGCTCGATAATACTATGGCTAAAAGTGTTGATTCCGTTATGGATTTGCTTATGCCTGTATGGGAGTGCGCAAGAGCGAAAGCTTCTACTGAGCAAATTGACTTACAAAATTTTGCCAACAATCAGGGCTGCAATGAATCTTTAGCTGCTTGGGATTGGCGTTATTATGCTGAAAAACTTCGTACTGAAAAACTTTCTTTCGATAGCGCGGAGATTAAATATTATTTTCAGCTTGATCGTATGATTAAAGCGGCTTTTAGGGTAGCAGAAAAACTCTTTGGCATTACATTTGAAGAAAAAAACGCTGTTACACTTTGGCATCCTGATGCACGTTTGTGGGAAGTAAAAAAGTCTGATGGAAGTCTACTTGGGCATTTTATTGGTGATTATTTTGCGCGTTCTTCAAAACGCTCCGGTGCGTGGATGAGTAGTTTGCAATCACAACATAAATTGGATGGCGGACAAAAGCCTATTATCTACAATGTTTGTAATTTTGCTAAACCGCCCAAAGGAGAAGTTGCTCTTTTATCACTTGATGATGCACGTACGCTTTTCCACGAATTTGGACATGCATTGCATGGTTTGCTTTCTGATGTCACATGGCCATCTGTGTCGGGAACATCTGTTGCACGTGATTTTGTTGAGCTACCTTCTCAACTTTACGAACATTGGTTAACCGTGCCAGAGATATTAAAATCTTATGCTATACATACAAAAACAGGCCATCCTATGCCACAAGAGTTGATAGATAAAGTTTTAGTAGCACAGACATTTAATGCAGGATTTTCTGCCGTTGAATTTATCTCATCAGCTTTAGTGGATATGGCTTTTCATCAAGGCGAAACAGTCACTGATCCAACAGTGTTTGAACGCCAAGAATTAGAAAAGCTGCAAATGCCTGACACAATTATTATGCGTCATCGTCCCCCACATTTTATGCATGTGTTTGCAGGGGATGGTTATGCATCTGGTTACTATTCTTATATGTGGTCGGAAGTTCTTGATGCAGATGCTTTTCAGGCTTTTGAAGAAACGGGAGATGTTTTTAATTCAGAGCTCGCTGATCTTTTAAAGCGTTGTATTTACTCCGCTGGAGGAAGTCGTGATCCAGAGGAGCTTTATAAAGCTTTTCGGGGACGGATGCCTTTACCAGAGGCAATGATTAACAAACGTGGACTATAAGATATAACGGTATGGTTAACACCATGCCGTTTTCATATTATTCGAAAGGTGCAGTTGCTAGTTATGCAAATTTCCTCTTCATTATAGCTCTGTAAACAGAGTTTTTTATCTTATTCGCTTTTTGTTTATAGAGGAAAACAGATTTTGTATTTTAAATAGACATTATGGGAAAGAAAAATCATCAGCTCGATCTTTTTGATGCCCATTTGGTGGAAACCATGATTTTTTTATAAAACTTGACTTTCTTTTGCCTAAAAGGTGAGTGTTTTGTTGTGCCATATCATCGAGGCTCATTGGAAGCTGACGCATAATTTTACTCCGCTCTTGATTCTCTGATTCTTGTATAAGTTTTTGAATAGCTTGATCGGTTGAGTAAGGATTTCCATGAGAAAAGGCATAAAAATTTAAAATATTTTTCAATGGCTTTTCTAAATAAGAGGCAAGTTTTTTCTTTCCTTCAGGGGTGAAATGCATGCCATTATTGGTGCGTAATTTGGTTATTTTCCCATTAATATCATAGCCTGAAAAAGAAAAATTTCCTGTCTCATCACTAAAGCCGCTCCAGATATCGAGAAAATACCCTCCTGCTGTTTCTGTTTCTTGTTGATAGAGCGCATTAAAAATTTTTATTTTTTGTGTCAAAAGATCATTTCCAAAAGAAGGCTGACCTATCCATATCCATGGTTTTCCAGAGGCATGAAGACTTTCAGCAATTTCGATAATTCTTTGTTTGTAGATGCGCATCCATTCTGACTGATCTGTGTTAATCATGTTATGAGAGTCTGTGATGGGTTGATTATCATTTGCACCGATCATCATGATAATAACATCGGGATTATTTTGATCAATGAGTTTAGAAATATTGCCTTGCCAAGAATAATAATCCGTTCGAACTAAGCCGGAAACTGGTATTGTGTTGTTCATGATAACGATATCGCTATTATTTATAAAAGACTTCTTAAGTGCATCGGCAACAGCAGAAGCTGCAAAATCCCCTATGACAAGAACGCGCTTTGCATTCTCATTTTTTAGCTTTTGTATGTTTTTTTGTGTTACGATCTTTTTTTGCGGCTTGTCTATTTTTTGTTCTATAATTTGCGGTGGCTGCTGTGTCTGTTTGTTTTGTTGTGACAACCATTTGAAGAAGTTCGTTGCTTTACTTGGGGATGGCTGTAAGATCCCCACAATAGAAAGTGAAAACAGCAATAATGTCAAGTATATCAGGCGAAAAGAAGACAAAAATTTAGTCTCCCTTATTGTTTGCGAAGGAGAAAAAGCACTTGAGATGATGGATATCCATTTGCTTTTAGACCGTGACGCAGTTGAAAAGCTTTAATTGCTTTGCGAGAAGCTGTTCCGATTTTTCCATCAACATTCCCTTTATAATAGCCCAGTGCACTTAAGCGAGATTGTAGTTCTTTACATTCCTGGAAAGTAAGAGGTTGAAAAGGTCTTTGCCAATCATTTACCAATCCAGAATGTCCAGCAATGCGATCAGCAAGAAGGCCAACAGCAAACGCATAACGATCTGCATTATTATAATGTTTCAGAACAAAGAAATTTTTTGTGACTAAAAATATAGGTCCTTTTGCTCCATCTGGATATTTTAATATTGCTTGTTCAGCTGATGTAGGAAGAGGGTGCCCATTTGCGTGTTTTACACCTAATTTTTTCCATTGTTCAAAGGAATACCAGCCTTCAGGAAGGTTTTTCCCCTGCGGCACTTTTACCTCTACTCCCCAAATAAGATTAGGTTGCCAGCCATTTTTGTGGAGAAGGTTAGCAGCAGTAGCCAGAGCATCTGGAACAGAGTTCCAGATATCACGCCGTCCATCTTGGTCCATATCAACTGCATAGGCGAGATAACTGCTTGGAATAAATTGTGTATGCCCCAATGCACCGGCCCAAGATCCAGTGAGTTGAGAGCGTTTAATTTCGCCACTTTGTAGAATTTTCATAGCAGCAATCAGCTGTGTATATGCATATTTTGCACGTTTTTTATCAGCATAGGCTAAAGTTGCAAGAGAGCGAATGGTATCACGCATTACACTTTTATTGGCTAAAACCTTCCCATAGTTGCTTTCCATTGACCAAATAGCAAGCAGAATATTGCGATCAACACCAAAACGTTTTTCAATTTGAAGAAGCCATTTGTTCCATTTTTGAGTTTGGCGCCGTCCTTCCTCAATTGCAATATCATGGACACGATTATCGAAATAGTTCCATGAAGGAGCAACAAATTCCGGTTGGTATGCGGCACTTTTTAGAACTTCTGGATCAATGGCATTAACACCTTTAAACGCCATATGAAACGTAGAAGGGGTAATATTGTGAGCAATAGCTATTTTTTTAAATTCTTTAATCCAGTGTTTAAATCCGCTATCAGCATATGAAAGGGATATAAAAAACATAAAAAAAGCAGAAAAAATAACGGCAGAGACAGTGAAAAGAGTTCTCCAAGTTATTGACTTCTCTAAAAAGAGAGTCTTCAATTCTGTTTTTTGCATTTTGAAATCCCCATTAATATTCAATTCATTAGATGTGCAATAACTTTATTTTGTATTTAGTTTAATCGATAATATGATCAAGAAGAGGAAAAAACTGAATAAATAATACGTTTTAATCTTTTCAATAAATTCTCAGACTCTTTTTACATTTTTATTATCCATTATAATGATAATCAAAACAATAAGATATCTTTTTTACCATTTCGTAAAAACATATGATAAATAAAACAAAAAAGTTATATGAATTCATTGAGGAGGGTGAGTGTGCGTAAAATCCGGAAAGCAGTATTCCCAGTTGCAGGTCTTGGGACGCGTTTCCTTCCTGCGACAAAAACGATTCCTAAAGAAATGCTAACAGTTGTTGATAAACCTGTTATTCAATATGTTGTGGATGAGGCGAGGGAAGCTGGTATTGAGCATTTTATTTTTGTGACTGGACGTAACAAAGCAGTCATTGAGGATTATTTTGATGCGCAAGTTGAATTATACACGACACTTGCTGAATGTGGAAAGAAAGAAGATCTTGCAAATTTATACCGTTTACAGCCATTACCAGGGTCAACTTCTTTCACTCGGCAACAGCAACCTTTGGGATTAGGGCATGCTCTTTGGTGTGCGCGTGAATTAGTTGCAGGGGAACCTTTTGCTTTGTTATTACCCGATATGTTGATACAGGCGAAAAATGGCTGTCTTTCTGAGATGATTAGTCTTTATGAAAAGGTGGGTGGGGGAAATATTATAGCAGTTCAGGAATGCGATCCTAGAGAAACACATAAATATGGTATTGTTGGGAAAGGCAAACAGATTGCAAATGGTTTTGAAATCACAAAAATGGTAGAGAAACCAGCACAAGGAACGGCACCATCAAATTTGTACATCAATGGACGTTATATTTTGCAGCCAGAAATTTTTAATATTCTTTCCACTCAAGAACGGGGAACAGGAAATGAAATTCAATTAACAGATGCTATGATACGGCTTTCAAATGAGCAAGATTTTTGGGGTTTGCAAGTAAAAGGGCGCACTTTTGATTGCGGTTCTAAAGCTGGTTTTATTGAAGCCAACGTTGCATTTTCTTTGGCACGCGCTGATATGCACAGCCACGTTTCTGCTTCATTGAAAAATTTACTGGAAACCATTAATGTTGAAAAATAATATAGATCTCTCATTTAATTTTATTGATCGAATTTGATTATGATAATATCGTCTCCTCATATGGCTTTGCAGGGTGCTGTTGTATCAGCGCTTAAAACACTTGCCAGTGAAAAGCAGGGGCTTGAAGCCCTTGAAAAAGCTCTTCTGGAAAGTCTTTCTTCTTCTTTTGAAGCGGCTGTTCAAACTATTAGAAATGCTCGTGGACATGTGGTTATTACTGGTCTTGGAAAAAGTGGTCATATAGGGACAAAAATTGCAGCAACCTTAGCCTCAACTGGAACACCTGCTTTTTTTGTTCACGCTGCAGAAGCCAATCATGGTGATCTTGGTATGATTGGATCTGATGATGTTATTCTTGCTTTATCATGGTCTGGTGAAACTCAAGAGTTAAGTGGTATTATGAGTTATGCGGCGCGTTTTCGTATTCCCCTTATTGCGATGACATCAAGTAAGCACTCTGTGTTAGGACGACAAGCTGATATTGTGCTATTATTACCAAAGATAGAAGAGGCTTGCCCCCATGGTTTAGCCCCTACAACTTCAACAATTATGCAATTGGCAATGGGAGATGCATTAGCGGTTTCTCTTTTAGAAATGCGTGGTTTTACCGCAACGGATTTCAAAATATATCATCCTGGTGGTTCTCTTGGTGCAAGCCTTAAATACGTGTGTGATATTATGCATGAGGGTGATAATATTCCTTTGGTAATGCAGGGAACATCTATGACTGAAGCGATGAATGTTTTGGTGGAAAAACATTTTGGTTGTGTTGGTGTTGTGAATCAAGAAGGTGAACTAATCGGAATTGTAACTGATGGCGACCTTGCACGTAACATTCATTTTAATTTATCAAAATTTAATGTTGACGAGGTGATGACCAAAGCTCCTAAAGTTGTAAAGCCAAATACACTTGTTGGTGCAGCAACAGCTTTTATTAATGATCATCAGATTGGTGCATTTTTCGTGGTTGAAGATAAAAAACCGATAGGAATTGTCCATTTTCATGATCTTTTGCGCATTGGCGCTGCTTAGATTAAGCTTCCTTATCAAATAAAATGTTATTTTAGGTTGAAATAGATTGCAGGGTACAAAGTTACAATTTTATTGTGAGGTGGCTTTACTGATATTTTGTGGAAGAAAATGATTATTTTACGCATTTCATAATGTTTAGAAAATTCTCAGGGTAAAGATTATACCAGCCTCTTTGCGTATTTTAGAGAGGATTTTCTATCAGGAGGAGAACGGATCGCCTCCTGCTTAATGTGTGTGCTCCCTCTGTTCTTAAGAGAGGTTTCCCTTGTACTTTGTTAAGATTTCCGCTTAAGGAAAAACTGTGCTCCTGTATGTGAGGTGCAGAGAAGTTGTGTGGCGTCATATGACATTGTACAATTGACTCTAGAAATTGTTCCACGGAGAATAGAGCGTATTTCAATTTCTATATTTTGGGCATTGAGATAATTATATGCCCCTTCTGATAGTTTTTCTTCTGTATCTGCTGCACGCGTTTCAAAAACACCATTGTGGAAAGAAGAAATAATACCATTCTCATCAACCCATTTCCCATCAATTCCAGTTGGCATATTTGAATTATAATATTGCGAAAATTTACAGGCACTTAACAGCAAGGCGGTGATTGTAAGACATAAAATATGAAAGGTATGTTTCATTTATTGCACTCTATTTAGATTATTTTCTCTCGAGTTTCTATAACATTATTAAATTACCCCATGAGTCAATATGAAAAATTTAATGAAAATCAATGAAAAAGCAAAAAAATGGAAAAAAATGCCTTAATGTTGTATTTAATTGATAGCTTGATGAAGTTTGTAAGTGAAACACAAGAGGTGAAATATTTCTTATGGTTTACAACAATTTTGATATTAAGCTGCTGAGTAGTCTCAAAGGAGATTATTGACATTATGGTTGGTCCCATTCTTGTTGCGAGTGAAGATTATGGAAGACGTATAGAACTTTCTGCTATGCTGAGAGGTTTTGGTTATCGTGTCATTGAAGCAGAAAATGGTCTCCGTACGATTGATCTTTTACACAGGCGTAAAAACATTGTGCTTGCACTCCTTGATGTCGTTATGAGTGATTTGAGTGTGAGCGATTTGATTAAAATGATTAGAGTTGCTGGTGTTTCTGTTCCTATTGTCGTTATAGCACAACAAGAGAATCAGCATTTACTCCAGAAAGCTTTAACAGCTGGAGCTATTGATTATTGGATCCATCCAGTAACATTATTACGCGTAAGAGTTACTTTGGATATTCTTGCTCTTATTTCTGCCTTGGAGCATGAGGTTCGAGATATTCGGCGAAAAAAAGAGAATCATTTACGGTTTTCTGATCTTTGCGTAAAAAGTAGAGCTATGCAGATAGTGTTAGAACAATCGAGACAAGCAGCAACTTCTTTACAGAATCTTTTGATAGAGGGGGAAGCTGGAACAGGACGTGAGACATTAGCTCGGATTATTCATCATGAGGGATTATTTTCGGAGGGTGTTTTTGTTCGCTTTCAATGTTCAGCCATCGTTGATCCAGAAGAAGAAAATCAGCAGTGGTTTAAAGAATTCCTACCATTGGTTTCTTCTCTTGAAAAAGGGACACTTTGCCTTTGTGATATTGATCGACTTGAGCCCATACAGCAAAAACGGTTTGCTCATTACCTTAAAGAGAGGGAAAGGGATACAAAAGGAGGATTTTTCCCTTTTCGGATCATTGCTATTTCAACATCGCGTTTAAAGGACTTGGTTAATGAGAACTTTTTTTTGCATAGTTTGTTTGAACAATTTTCTCACTTGTCTATTAGCGTCCCTGCTTTACGAGAATTAAGGGATGATTTTCCAGAGATTACACAACGTTTGATTGATCGCATTATCACAGAAACAGGGCGATCACATGTCCATGGTTTAGCAGGCTCTGCTCTTTCCTTGCTTATGCAGTATGATTGGCCTGGCAATAGAAATGAGCTTGAAACCTTTTTATTTCGTGCGATTTTACTCAGTGAAGGACCGTTATTAACTGTTCGAGATTTTCCGCAATTAATGGGAAATTCATTAATGAATGTTCCCAATATCATTGAGGGTAATATACAAGAAGATAATGAACAAGAATCGATAAAATTTTTGAATACTGATGGGCATGTGCGTACTTTTGCAGAGATGGAACATGATATTATAGAGAAAGCGATTAAACATTATAAAGGACATATGAGTGAGATTGCACGCCGCCTTCATATTGGTCGCTCTACACTTTATAGAAAAATGGAAGAATTGAGAGCAATAAGAAATCAAGAACGAAAGTAAAATTCATAACAAATTTCTCTTCATGACAAGCATGAGTTTCACAAAAATAGAGTGGATTTTGATAAAGTTCGTGGGGGAAGCTTAAGAAAACAATTATTTATTGTAAAATTTATCTATAGAGGATGATTTTGTAGATTTAAATCAAATATAAATTTTATGTGATTATTTTAATCGTTTGTTTCAATTTATACAATTTTAGTTAAGTTTACATTTATTAAAACAGAGAAGCATTTTTAAAAACTTTTAAATACTACCGCTAAAATTTTTGTATCATCAATATTAAATTTATACTCTCTTAAGCAAGAAGTGGCATTTTATCTGCTATACGATTAAGATAAAGTGATTAGTGTTATCGTTTGCATTACTGATGATGTGATAGTTTAAAATAGAAAGTTTATCCTCTTTGACTCTTTTACAGATTGTTATTGGTTTTGTCCTCTTTTTTTTTATTGCATCTATGTTGGCAATCTACACCTATGGGCGTTTTGTGAAAAATGCTAGGGGGCAGTGTTCTTATGCGTTACCTATTCAGAAAGATGAAACTAAGCTTGATCGTATCATCAGTCAATTAGCTGAGGAAGAAAATGGATTGGGGATTGATAAAGATGCCCTTTCCCTCATTATCAGCAATTTGGATGCGTTTTGTGTTCGTGCAATAGGATCTGCAGAGGCTGGGCGTAGCCTTGATCTGATGTATTATATTTGGGACGATGATTTAACGGGGCGCCTATTATTAAGTGAAATAGTTGAGGCAGCAGATCGGGGTGTTCGGGTACGGCTTCTTTTGGATGATATTAATGCTCAGGCACGTGATCCAGCTTATATTGCGCTAGATAAACATCCTCATATTGAGGTGAGAATGTTTAATCCAGGGCGATCTCGTAAAGGTGGTTTACGCCGTGGTTTAGAAATTATATTACGGGCAATTACCGTAACACGTAGAATGCATAATAAAGCTTTTATTGTTGATGGCAGGGTCGCTTTTGTAGGAGGACGTAATCTTGCAGATTCTTATTTTGATGCTGGTAAAGAATCCCATTTTCGAGATTTAGATTTGATGTTAATCGGTCCCTCTGTTAAAAAGGTAGAAAGTATCTTTGATGATTTTTGGAATAGTGCTGTTGTTTTGCCAATTCATACTTTGGTTGTTCCTAAAAGCGCAAGTGATCTTAGCTATTGGAAAGATAAATTACGAAAGTTTCGTGATTCCAAGGTTGCAAAAGTTTATTTAGATTATGTCAAAGAGCACATTAACTTTAATTGTTTTATCCAAACAGGAAAGCGGTTATTTTTAGCAGACAAAGTTGTTGTTCTTTCTGACCCTCCAGAAAAAGCATTGCGTAAAAAAGCAAGCAATTGGCTTATGAAGGCACTTTCAAAGGTTATTGGAAATGCCCAAAAAACGGTTCAGATTACGTCACCTTATTTTGTTCCTGGTAAGGTTGGCACGCAGAATTTTAGTAATTTGGTTTCAAAGGGTGTTGATGTCAAAATTCTGACAAATTCTTTAGCAGCTACTGATGTAGCATTAGTGCATGGTGGTTATGTACCGTATCGTAAGGCATTGTTGAAAAGTGGTGTTAATCTTTATGAATTAAAAGCGGAAGGCAATACTCATGGGTTACGATTGTTTCGATCGAGTAAGGCAAGTTTACATGCCAAAGCTTTTTTAATTGATCGTAAAACAGCTTTTATTGGATCTTTAAATTTTGATCCAAGATCAGCATCATTAAATACAGAAATGGGCATTCTTTTTGAATGTGCTCCCATTACAGCAAGATTAGATTTGTTGTTTTCTGAAGAAACCACAGGGGAAATGAGCTATCATCTGCGTCTTGGTGATAATAATCGTATTTATTGGGATTTTATTGAAAATGAAAAAAAATATAGCATTGACTATGATCCAGAAAGCAATTTTTGGCGTCGCGCATTTGCAAAAATAATAAGTTGGTTACCTATTGAATCACAATTGTAAATTTTTATAAACCACACTTAAAAAAATATTTTATTTTTCTTTTCATTTTGTTTGTAGCATGGCATAATTTTTTGCCAATCTACCATGTATGAGAACCGCAGTTGTATTTTAAAGCTCCTTGCGGTGTTTTATTATAAAAGGAATTTTGCTATGGCAAAGATTGTTGAAACGGGGACAGGTGCATTGGCACTGACTTTTGATGATGTACTTTTACAACCCGGTCATTCTCTTGTTATGCCTAGTCAAGTGGATCTCAGTACGCGCATTGCAGCGGATATTAAGCTCAATTTGCCATTGCTTTCTGCGGCAATGGATACGGTAACAGAATCGCGTTTGGCTATTGCGATGGCTCAAGCTGGTGGTCTTGGGGTTATTCATCGTAATATGTCTCCTGCAGAGCAGGCAGAAGAGGTCCGCCAAGTAAAAAAGTTTGAATCTGGTATGGTTGTTAATCCAGTCACCATTGGACCAGATGCAACACTTGAAGAAGCAAAATCTTTGATGCGCTCTCATGGTATTTCCGGTATTCCGGTTGTTGAAAATGGTGCTAAAGGTGAAACTGCTGGACGGCTTGTTGGCATTTTGACAAATAGGGATGTGCGTTTTGCATCGGATCCCAAACAAAAAATTTATGAATTAATGACGCATGAAAATTTAATCACAGTGCGTGAAAATGTTCAACTCAATGAAGCAAAGTATCTTTTACACCATCATCGTATTGAAAAATTATTAGTTGTGGATGAACAGAATCGTTGTGTCGGACTGATAACAGTTAAGGATATTGAAAAAGCAAAATTAAATCCAAACGCTGCCAAAGATTCGCAAGGTCGCTTGCGTGTTGCAGCTGCAAGTAGTGTAGGGGACGATGGGTTTGAGCGGGCTGAACGATTAATTGATGCAGGTGTTGATATTCTAGTGATTGATACTGCACATGGACATTCTCAGCGTGTATTAGACACAGTTGAGCGTATTAAAAAAATGACGTTTTCTCCAGCCATTATTGCTGGTAATGTTGCAACTCCGCAAGCAACACAGGCTTTGATTGACAGTGGTGCGGATGCTATAAAAGTTGGTATTGGTCCTGGTTCTATTTGCACAACGCGAATTGTTGCAGGTGTTGGTGTTCCTCAGCTTGCAGCCATTATGAGTGCGGCAGAAATTGCTGATAAGGTCGGTATTCCCGTTATTGCTGATGGGGGGATAAAAGCTTCGGGTGATTTTGCTAAAGCCTTAGCAGGTGGGGCTTGTGCTGCTATGATTGGCTCTCTTTTAGCGGGTACAGAAGAAAGCCCTGGTGAAGTTTATCTATATCAAGGACGATCCTTTAAAGCTTATCGCGGCATGGGATCTGTTGGTGCTATGGCACGAGGATCGGCAGATCGCTATTTTCAAGATGATGTTCGTGATGAACTTAAGTTGGTTCCTGAGGGTGTAGAGGGGCAGGTGGCTTATAAAGGTCCTATAGCATCAGTTCTACATCAGCTTGCTGGTGGACTTCGTGCTTCGATGGGGTATGTTGGAGCAAAAGATCTTGTAGAGTTTCGTGAAAAAGCAACGTTTGTACGTATTACGAATGCGGGACTCCATGAAAGTCATACGCATGATGTTTCTATCACACGAGAGAGTCCAAATTATCGTGGGCCAGTTTAAAGATACAAGATCCTAATGTCATATTGCATAAATATAAAATCTTCCGAGAATAAGAAAGAGAGACTGCGCTTTTTTCTGTTTGTAATTTGGTGTAATAATCCCAAAAAGGAAAGAATTAGAGGTCAAAACTCTAATTCTTTCTGTTAAGACTATATGAAATAAGTTATATAAAATTAGAATTAACTTTTTGTTGTCTTCCGTCCAGTCTTTGACGCACGTTGGCGAGTGTTTGTCTGATCACTTTGGATGGATTTCTTTCCGTTGTTTGAGGGCATTGTATTATGACGGCTTTTAGACGAAGTTGTTTTTCCATTATTATAAGTCATTATTTTCTCCTTTTAAATTGTCTGGCAGTTGCCATTAGAGTAAAAACGGTCATGCCAAATAGTGGTTCCAAGCATTTTCTAAAAAGTTAATTTTTTGTTGAACGTAAGATGAAATTGTTTAATTTTATGAGAAGACTTTTTCTATTTTTTCAGCAGGATAGCCGTACAAAGATGGGAGATATTTGATTTTTTCGTAATGCATGGCGGAAATAAGTTCTTTATGGATGGCTACGTATCTTTTAGCATAAGAGGTAGAAGGATAAAAAGCGAATGGGCAGAAGATGAAAGGAAAAATCTAGATACTCTAAATTTGATTTTATAAAAAAGTATGATCAGATCATTTTAATATTGAGTGTAAATTTTTTATGGCTTTGAGAAGGTTCCATTGGCAAGAAGACGATAATATTATTTTTTTAGATGATTTAAAATTTTATTATTTTAATTGGGAGAAATGAATGCGATTAGGTGGGCGTTTGCAAGCAGCAATAGATGTTCTCAAAGAGATAGAAATGAAGCATCGCCCAGTAGGAGCAGCTTTAAAGGATTGGGGGCTTTCTCATCGCTTTGCTGGAGCAGGTGATCGCGCAGCTATTGGTACAATCGTTTATGATGTTTTAAGACGACGTTATTCTTTACAATGGCGTATGGAGAGTGATGATATCCGAGATATCGTTTTTGGTGCCTTATTAGATTATGGAAAAATGACGCTGGAGCAAATTGACGGTGAGTTGGCAGAAGATCGGTTTGCACCACAGTTATTAGGGGCTAAGCAGCGTAAATCGTGGCAAGGTCAGCAATTAGTGGATGCTCCAGACTATATTCGTGGTGATATTCCACAATGGTGTCAAGCGCATCTGCGTCCTTTATTTGGTGATAATTGGATCACTGAAGCGGCTGCGTTAGCAACGCGTCCTTCTTTAGATCTACGGGTAAATAACCTAAAGGCAACACCAGAAAAGGTGCTGAAAGAATTAGCAAAAACCAAACTTAAATCTTTTCCATGGTTTGGGCAAGCTTTAAGAATTGCACCGATTGAAAAGTTTAATCGTCATCCCAATGTTCAAGTGGAACAAGCTTTTCAAAAAGGACACTTTGAAATACAGGATTTAGGATCTCAAATTGTTGCTCACCTTGTGGACGCGCAAGAGAGCATGCAGGTATTAGATTATTGTGCAGGTGCTGGGGGCAAAACATTAGCTTTAGCTTCCGATATGAACAATCGTGGACAAATTTATGCTTATGATTCCGATAAAGCGCGCTTAGCTCCTATTTTTGATCGTCTTCGACGCGCTGGTGTTCGTAATGTACAAACACGAGCACAAAAAGAAGAATTGAAGCCATTAATAGGCCAGATGGATAGAGTTCTACTAGATGCACCATGTAGTGGGACAGGAATATGGCGTCGTCGTCCAGATGCGAAATGGCGTTTAACATTAGAACAGGTGAAACAACGCCAAACAGAACAGAGGGCTATTTTGAATGAAGCGATAGCTTATCTTAAGCCAAATGGGCGCCTAATCTATATTACCTGTTCTCTTTTTACAGATGAAAATGAGGAACAAATTTCCCATTTCCTTCAACAACATTCTCATTTTTCTCCAATAGATATGCCAGCGCTTTGGCAGAAACATTTTAGTTTTTCTCCTGTGCAACCAGTTTTTTCAAATTATGGACTTACTTTGTCGCCAGCCACAACACAAACAGATGGGTTCTTTTTATCTGTGTTGCAAAAAAAACATTGATCCATATTTTTGCACTTTTTATCATAAACTTTACGAGAATAATCTTTTTCTTAAGAAAACAGGCTTGTGAAAAGAGAAAGATTAAATCATAACTCTCATGAGTTTTCTTTTACAATTGTTGATTGGTTTTCTATGAGCATATCACATCCAGACACTGTTCTTATTATTGACTTTGGTTCACAAGTTACACAACTTATTGCACGACGGGTACGAGCAATGGGGGTATATTGTGAAATTGCTCCTTTTCAATTGGCTTTAGAAGTTGTGCGCCGCATAAATCCTAAAGCTATTATTTTATCAGGGAGTCCTTATTCCGTTATTGATGAGGGCTCTCCGCGTGCTCCAATGGAAATTTTTGAGGCGGGTATTCCGATTCTGGGTATTTGCTATGGTGAACAAGTCATGTGTGTTCAGCTTGGAGGAAAGGTTGAAGTTGGGCATGAGCGTGAATTTGGGCGTGCTTTTTTGGAAGTGCAAGAAGAGAGTGCCCTTTTTGATGGAGTGTGGAAAAAAGGTTCTCGTTATCAAGTATGGATGAGCCATGGTGACCGTGTGGCAGCTTTACCAGAAGGTTTTCGTGTCATAGGAACCTCAAAAGGAGCTCCCTATGCGGCTATTGCGGATGAAAAAAGACATTTTTATGCGGTACAGTTTCATCCTGAAGTTATCCATACACCGGATGGTACAAAACTTTTGCAAAATTTTGTTCATAAGATCTCTGCTATTACAGGCAATTGGTCAATGGCTTCTTATCGTGAGCAGGCAATTGCTACGATACGACAAAAAGTTGGGAAAAGTCGTGTGATTTGTGGTCTTTCAGGGGGAGTGGATTCATCTGTTGTAGCGGTACTCCTTCATGAAGCTATAGGAGATCAACTGACATGTATTTTGGTAGACCATGGGCTGATGCGCAAGAATGAAGCTGAAGAAGTTCTCACGCTCTTTCGTGATCATTATAATATAGAGCTTATTCACGTTAATGCTGCTGATGTGTTTCTTAATGCTTTAAAAGGTGAGACAGATCCAGAAAAAAAACGCAAAACAATTGGTCGCCTTTTTATTGAAGTTTTTGAAGAAGAAACGAAAAAAATAGGAGGTGCAGAGTTTTTAGCACAAGGAACACTTTATCCAGATGTTATTGAGAGTGTGTCTGCTATTGGTGAAACGGTAACCATTAAAAGCCATCATAATGTGGGTGGGCTACCAGAACAGATGAAGATGAAACTTGTAGAACCGTTACGTGAGCTCTTTAAGGATGAGGTTCGCTCGCTAGGACGAGAGTTAGGGCTACCGGAGCAGTTTATTGGTCGCCATCCTTTTCCAGGTCCCGGCCTTGCAATTCGGTGTCCAGGTGCTGTAACACGTGAAAAATTAGAAATTTTACGCGAAGCAGATGCTATTTATCTTGAGGAAATCCGTAAGGCCGGTCTTTATGATGAAATTTGGCAAGCTTTTGCTGTTCTTCTTCCAGTTCAAACTGTTGGTGTTATGGGGGATGATCGCACTTATGAATTTGTTTGTGCTCTTCGCGCTGTCACATCTGTAGATGGAATGACCGCTGATTTTTATCCCTATGATATGGCATTTTTAAGTAAGACAGCAGCACGTATTATTAACGAAGTTAGAGGGATTAATCGTGTTGTATATGATGTAACCTCAAAGCCTCCTGGTACTATTGAATGGGAATAATTGAAATGAAGAATAAGCCTTTATCTGACAATCTGTACGTCAATATCGTTTAAAATTGAGAAGTGTGGGATTTTGCATGTCTGAGAAAAAAATTGTTGCACACCGTGGAGGAGCTCATCTTTATCCTGAAAATACCCTTTCAGCATTTAATAATGCTATAGCGTTAGGTGTTGATGAAGTTGAATGCGACGTTCATTTGCTGAAAAGCGGTGAAGTGGTTGTCTTTCACGATTTCCGTTTAGACCAATTGGTTGGGAAAAAGGGGTATATTCACGACATTGATAATGAAACACGCAAACAACTCTGCGTGAAAGGAAGCCAAGAAGCACCTCCCTTATTAGAAGAAGTGCTTGATCTTTTAGCACCAACGAATGTTGCATTGCATCTTGAAATCAAAACATGTGGTGAAGTGGAGCGTGAAACAATATTATCCCAAAAAGCGCTTGCACTAATAAAAAGCCGAAATTTATTAGAACGGGTTTCTGCAATTAGTTTTGATCCTTTTATCCTTCGTCCTTTTATTGAAGCAGGAATACCATCTGGTCCATGTGTTGATAATTTTGAAGGTGATATGTACCGTCATTTTTCTGAATGGAAGCAATTAGGTTATTCTGATCTAAGTTTAGATGGCTCCATTGTTTCACAGAACTTTATTGAATCAGCTCTTGAGGCTGGTTTTACTGTAGGGGTATGGACAATTAATGGAAAAGCTCGGTTATCACATTGGCTTGATATGCCTGTACATTACATTACGACAGATCAACCTGATCTCGCATTGCAATTGCGTGCACAAAGGTAAAAAACACATCAACACAAAAGGAACTATATATTTTCATAAAGCTAGCGTAATAAAAGAATAAAAATTATCTAATATATAACAATAATACATTGATTTATAATGATAATTAATGGTTTATTCATGTGAATAATAGACCTTAATACATAAGATTTTCTTATTTCAAATCTTTTTACAATGAATCAATCAAAATCATTCCTTTGCACATTACAAGCAGGGTTGGTGTGTGGATAAAAAATGATTGAGAAAAGAATAAAAATATTCATTTAACGTATTTTAAATGCAAGATTTGTTGAAGCATTAGGGTCTCACATGATGATGTCGTTTTGCACTTTTATGAAGTGTAAAAGTGATGGTATACAAAAAGTCTTATATACTTTAGTGGAGAGGCTTTATGGCTTATATTATAGGAGCTATCACGAAATGTAGATGTATTGAAAGATTTTTTAACAGCATGGAAATTGGTCATACATTGTCATTTTGTTTTGCGTGAGGGGCGTGATCTTGTTACAGGGAAAGAGACTATTAAGCGCTCAAAATGATTTTTAATTTTAAGAAAAGTTTTATTTGTCTCTTCGTTAATACATAAGAATGCTTATAAAAGAAAATGAATAAATTTAAACAAATTCATTTGACCTTTTGGTGGTTCCTGTTTAAATGAGAGAATATGTTTCTGAAATAAAACTGTCATAGCATGTTCATGTGTAATACTATAAATTTAGGGGTAGTTTGTATTCCATCACTTCAGAAAGGGTGAACCATGAGTCGTTTTTATCTTTCCATAGCGGCCACGGTTGCTATCATAATGTCCACAGCGGGAATAACAGCAAGTTTTGCGCAGACAAAAATCAGCTTTTGGCATTCTATGAGTGGTGAATTAGGAAAGCAAACTGAAAGTCTCATTAACGATTTTAATGCAAGTCAATCTGAGTATAAAGTTGTTTCTTCATATCGCGGTGAATATGAAGAGGGGTTGATTTCACTTATTGCAGCATTTCGTGGAAAGAAACAGCCAGTACTTGCCCAAATTTATGACGTTGGTACTGGAACTATGATGGCTGCAAAAGGCGCAATCTACCCATTTTATCAACTTATGGCTGATACAAAACAAGAATTTGATCCTACAGATTATTTCCCTGCTATTAGTGGTTATTACTCCGATGAACAGGGGCGTATGGTTTCTATGCCATTCAATATTTCAACACCCATCCTTTATTATAACAAAGATATCTTTAAAAAAGCAGGGCTTGATCCAGAACAGCCTCCTAAAACGTGGCAAGATATAGAAAACTTTTCCAAAAAAATTCTTGAGACTAAAGCAGCAACTTGTGGTTTTACAATGGCTTATGCCGCTCAATGGATTGGTATAGAAAATTTTTCAGCGTTGCATAATGTTCCGTTTGGAACAAAGGAAAATGGCTTTAAAGGACTTGATTCAGAACTTACATTTAATGGACCTTTACAAGTGCGTATGTGGACTGACCTGAAAAAGTGGTCTGATCAAGGTATTTTCCGCTATGGTGGTCCAGCAGGTGCATTAGATTCAACACCAATGTTTATGGCACAAAATTGTGCAATTTTTATGCAATCTTCAGGATCACATGCTGGAATTGTTTCTGAAGCTCAGTTTAATGTGGGGGTTGGTATGCTACCGTACTATAAGGATACAGAAGGAGCACCACAAAATTCAGTTATTGGGGGAGCTTCTATTTGGGCGTTTAAGGGCCATACCCCAAAGGAATATGCAGGGGCAGCCGCTTTTCTTAAATTTCTTTCGAAAACAGAAAATCAAGCAAAATGGCATCAGGAGACAGGTTATCTTCCAACCACAAAAGCAACTTATGAATTGAGTAAAAAACAACATTTCTATGAAAAAACGCCAGGTGCGGATATAGCTATCAAACAGATTAATCTTAATCCACCAACAGTTAACTCAAAAGGGATAAGATTTGGTAATTTACCACAAATCCGTGCCATTCTTGATCAAGAGTTGGAAGCTGTTCTTAGTGGTTCAAAAACGCCGAAAGATGGTTTAGATGAGACCGTTGAACGTGGAAATAAACTCTTGCGTGAATTTGAAAGATCTAATCATTAATTTCGTTTTATTGTTAAACATTAAAGACTCAACAAAAACAGTTGAGTCCTTTTTGTTTACCTTTTTAAAGTCTCTACATTTAAAGAGCCCTACGAATGCAAGAAAAACATGCATATTTTAAAAATAATCTACTTTCTTATGGACTGCTTTTTCCTCAGCTTTTTGTGACTTTTTTGTTTTTCTTTTGGCCTGCTGCTCAAGCAATAAAATCATCTTTTGAGCGTGAAGACCCTTTTGGCTTTACAACAACCTTTATTGGTTTTGAGAATTATCTAACCGTTCTTTCTGATCCTACTTATCGGCAATCGCTTCTTACAACCACAGTATTTTCCATCTCAGTTACTGTCGCTTCAATGACAATATCACTTCTCTTAGCTGTCTGTGTTGATCGTGTCATCCGTGCAAAAAAGGCTTATACAATGCTTTTGCTTTGGCCCTATGCTGTTGCTCCAGTATTGGCAGGTATATTATGGCTGTTTATCTTTCATCCCACCATCGGAATTATGCCTTTTCTTCTCGAGAAAATAGGAGTGCTATGGAATTATCGTATTAATGGCACTCAAGCAATGATTCTTATTGTCATTGCGGCTAGTTGGAAACAAATTTCTTACAATTTTCTCTTTTTTCTTACAGGTCTTCAGTCTGTTCCGCGTTCTCAAATAGAAGCAGCCGCCATTGATGGTGCTGGTCCCTTTAAACGATTTTGGACAGTGGTCTTCCCGCAAATTTCACCAACGACGTTTTTCCTTCTTATTGTCAATGTCAATTATGTTATGTTTGATACTTTTGGTATTATTGATAATACAACTTCTGGAGGTCCTGCGCGTGCAACGAGCATCCTCGTCTATAAAGTATATGACGATGGCTTTAGAAATCAAATAATCGGTGCATCAGCAGCACAATCAACAATATTGATGTTGATGGTTATTGTCTTAACGTTTATCCAGTTTCGCTGGATTGAGCGCCGTGTACAATATTAGGAAACAAATTATGGTTGAAAATCGCCCTGTTTTGAAATTTCTAACCCATATTACTCTCATTGTTGGTATTATCATTATTTGCTTTCCAGTTTATGTTGCTATCATTGCATCAACTCATAGTTCAGCAGCATTTAACTCAGGAACACTTCCTCTTTTGCCTGGGAAATACGCTCTGGAAAATTATAAAACAATCTTTGGTGATGGCCTTGCACGGCTAGGTTTGCCCAACCTCTGGCCACTCTTAATGAATTCATTCATTATGGCTCTTGGGATTAGTATTGGAAAAATTATTATTTCACTTTTGTCTGCTTATGCAATTATTTACATGCGCTTTCCCTTCCGAAAAACTGCTTTTGTTCTTATTTTTGTTACATTGATGCTCCCTGTCGAAGTTCGTATTCTTCCAACCTATGAGATTGTTGCAAAATTGGGGATGGTTAACACCTATAGTGGAATGATTATTCCACTTATTGCATCTGCAACCGCTACATTTTTATTTCGCCAGTTTTTTTTGACTGTTCCAGATGAACTCTTAGAGGCGGCACGTGTTGATGGTGCAGGTCCAGTTAAATTTTTTAAGGATATCCTTCTTCCTCTTAGTAAAAGCAATATCGCTGCTTTATTTATCATTATGTTCATTTATGGATGGATACAATATCTCTGGCCTCTTATCATCACAACGGATCAAAATCATCAAACGATCCTTATTATTTTAAAACAGCTTATTGTCGAATCACTTCAACATGATCCTCAATGGAATATACTCATGGCAGTATCGGTTGTTGCCATGGTTCCCCCTGTTCTTGTTGTTATCTTCATGCAGCGGCTTTTTATCAAAGGCCTTATTGAAACGGAGAAGTAATTGTGGCCATAATCCAGTTATCAAATATAAAAAAACAGTATGACAACGGCATTCTGGTCATTGATGATTTAAACTTAACTGTTGCCGATAAAGAACTTCTTGTTCTTGTCGGTCCTTCAGGGTGCGGAAAATCGACCTTATTACGTATTATAGCAGGACTTGAACAAGTTACCTCAGGTGAATTATGCATTGATAACGAATGTATCAATGATCGTGAACCAGCTGATCGTGATATCGCTATGGTTTTTCAAAATTATGCCCTTTATCCCCATATGACAGTTCGTGGAAATTTAGAATATGGTCTTAAAAATCGTAAAACCCCTAAAGAAGAAATTAAAAAACGTATCGCACATGCTGCAAAGCTTTTGGAGATAGAACCATTTCTTGATCGTAAACCACGACAATTATCAGGAGGACAACGTCAGCGTGTTGCAATGGGGCGTGTGATTGTACGTCAACCCCGTGTTTTTCTCTTTGATGAACCTCTTTCAAATCTTGATGCAAAATTACGGGCGCAAATGTGTATTGAAATAAAAACACTACAGCGTTCATTAGGAACAACGAGCCTCTATGTTACCCATGATCAACTAGAAGCTATGACATTAGCTGATAGAATAGTCGTTTTGAATAAAGGAGCTATCGAGCAAATTGGAACACCAATGGAAATTTACGATACTCCAGCAACAACATTTGTTGCTGATTTTATTGGTTCTCCTCCTATGAATTTTCTTGATCGCCATGTCTTAGAACAACATTTAGGGCATTCATTTACTTATGGCGAAGAAACTGATCTTTTAGCATTCAGACCTGAAATAATCTTATTGGGCGAACATCCAGATAAAGGACCAGTCTTTCACACAAAAATTGAGCTTATCAAGCCTATTGGAACAGGTTGCCATGTTTTAACGCGTTGGAATGGTATCATCTTTACGATTGAAATAAAAGAACGCTTGACACACGACTATGGTCAAAAACTAAGTTTCACAGTTGCTCATCAGAATTTTCATACTTTTAATAAAAACACAGGAAAGCGCACAAATAATAAGTAAGCATTAATTGATGTGACACGACTCTCTTTTATGCTGCGTCATGATAATGTTGCTTTTTGACTTTCTCGATTACATTTACAAAATCAGGTTGTAACCGGCGGGATTAAAAACAAAATTTTAATAGTTTTGGTAATGATCCATTGTCCCATGGCGCTGAGAATGTCAAAACATTTATATGAAAAAATTTTGCGGTTTCACGGTCTGTAAGAAGAATATTATTTTCAAACATCATTTTCATTATAAAAAACAACATATTATCATATGTTTCTTGATGTAATAATTTATGTATCTTATAAAAAGTAAATGAGAGAAATAGAGAGAAAAAATGCGTCACAGATAAGGGAGGATGCACCCCATATCTTAGCTTTGATCCCTAACATAAGAAGTCTATTTGATCCACAAAATACGACGCTGTTCTAAATAGTCTGTACGAGAATAGGCGCATTCTATTTTACCGCTGACCATATGATCTAAAATGGTTTCAGAGCTCCTATAAGAAGCATTTGTTTTTTCTACCAATCACATAAATTAGAGAGAAACCTATGCGCGCATGCTACAAGTTTATTTTTTCTCATGTAAATCACTATGCAATTCTCAGCGAGGGTATCTGATAAGTTGCAAAAAAATCACTGAGATATAGAAGGCGTGCTTGTTTTAGAATTTTCATGACTGTTAACGATAAAAGCAGATGAAACACATCTGTAACATCTCATCGATCTTTCTATAGTCTTGAGTTAAAAATTGCCTATAGATCATCCTAAAACAGATCTTTATGAATATAACATAAGGGATTGGTGCGAACACCTATAAGAATCAGCAGAGACAAAGACAGTTATATTATTGTTTTGCAAAACATTTTATAAAATCTGGTATATTTTTTCAATATATTGCCAGTCTATTAATGGTTTTATGATATTACTTTCTTATAAAGCGCGTGCTTTTTTGTTGCTTATAAATCAACCTAAACTTTATACAGCAGTATGTTTGAGACAAATATGAAGACGGTTCGGTGCTGTATTCAGTTTTTGTATGTCAGAGTGGAATAAGCTTGTCTTCTTATGTAATTTCTAAAATGAGGAGACAGCTTAATTTAGGGAGAATATGAAAGCATCAAGATAAAAAATAGTTTCTATCCTTAGCCTCATCTTTTAATTTAGTATTGCGATTTTCAAAAAAAAATCTGAGCCAATGTCTCTTACATAATGGAGATTACGCATTGCTGAGCACATTTTTTTATTACGTTCTTTGAATAGAGTTGCACCTCTCATACAAAACAGAATACCTAAACAGAAGGCTATTGGGTTGCCAATTCACGCACTTGTTTTAAAAAATATCTTGCAAGGTTGTTCCAACTATTTTTTCACGCAGTCTTTTATGAGTGGTATAACATAAAATCCACAGTGTATCGCCATCTTTATGCTTATAAAAGTGCAAGCTGGGGACATCATCATACTCTCTTTCAGTCTCCAACATTGCAACAATTATTGTGTTGAGACTCTTTAGAAGAGGCATTTTTTCTTCAAGTGGTTTTTATTCATACGCTAATCCCACTTGCATGTTATAAATGGAGTTGGATAGATAAAAATATTTTAAGAAAGAAACACCAAATGCTTCTTATGAATCGTTTCAAGTGTCGAGAGTTATTGTAAAAGAATCATTGAAAAGTAGAGTGCTACTGCTAATGATTTGGGCACCATGAGGTAATAAATCCACTTACTTTATCTATCTTAGAATCTATTGAATATAAATTTCTCTGTAAAAGTCACTTTATTTCATATCAATGTTATCAATTATAGATGTTGGGCATCATTAGTAATATAATCATAGACTTATGATTTTATGAACTCTTTTTTATCTCTTTTGTAGAAGATCTTAATGTTTTGTGATGGCATCAATGATGGTATTCACATTATGTTCCATCATATCGAGATAAGTTGCTGCTGGACCATTTTTGTTTGACAATGCATCAGAATAAAGTGTTCCACCAATTGTTAAGCCTGTTTCTTTTGCAATCTGTTTTATGAGACGGGGATTAGAGATATTTTCAACGAATAGTGCAGCTGCTTTATTCGCTTTAATTTGTTTGATAAGTTTAGCAACATCGGCTGCGGATGCTTCAGCTTCTGTTGAAGCACTTTGAGGGGCAAGGATAGTAAAACCATATTCCTTGGCAAAATAGCCAAAGGCGTCATGAGATGTGATAATGATACGTTTATCTTTAGGAATGGTAGCAATTTTTGTTTTCAGGGTATCTTGTGCTATTTTAAGTTTTTGGATGTAGGTTTCGGCATTTTTTTTGTAGCTGGTGCAGGATTGTGGATCGAGTTTACAAAAAGCAGCAGCGATATTCTTCACATAGATTTTGACATTGGGAATGGTTTGCCAAGCGTGTGGATCAATAACGCTGTGGTGGTGATGGGCATTATGTTCTTGATTTTTCATTTTGAGGGAGGGAATGTTAGCGCTAACTTCGACAAGAAGTGCTTTTGTACCACTTGCTGTAATGAGGCGATCAATAAATCCTTCTAAATGAAGCCCGTTGATGAAAATAATTTGAGCATTTCTAAGAGCTTGAGCATCATGGGGGGTAGGTTCATAAGTGTGGGTATTCGCATTGGGACCTACAAAAGTGGTCATAGAGATATGGTTGTCTCCTACATTTTTGACGAGATCTGCGAGAATAGAAAAGCTCGCAACAACTTTGATTTTATTGTGTGCAGAAGCAGAAAATGGAGAAAGGGCAAGCAATAAAGCTCCAAGAAGAGCAAATTTTTGAGCAAACTTAGGCACATTTTTTTCCTTAAAGTGAGGAGGTATAAAAGAGGTGGGGAAACCATGTTACAATAAAGCCACGTGGACTTATCAAACAGGAAACAAGATAAATAAATCCTGCGGCAATGATGATAGCAGGGCCGGAGGGAAGTGAAAGATGAAAAGAAAGCAGAAGACCACATACGCTAGAAATGATTCCAAAAAGAGTGGAAAGCGCGCAAATAGGGCCTAGCCGTGAAAACCAAAAACGGGCTGTAATGGCTGGAATCATCATAATGCCAACGGAGAGTAATGTTCCTAGTGATTGAAAGCCTCCAACCAGATTCAACACCACAAGTCCAAGCAATGAAATATGAATATATTTACTCAATGGAGAGAGTGATTTAAAAAAGAGGGGGTCAAAGCTTTCTAAAACGAGTGCACGCCAAAAAATACAAAGGCTGCATAGTGTAATCAGCATTATAGTAGCGATTAACCAAAGGGCTTGTGCATCAAGTGCAAGAACCGATCCGAATAAGAGATGAAGCAGCTCAATTGTTGAGTCTTTCAGTGAGATAATAATGACACCTGCCGCGAGTGCAATAAGATAAAAGACGGTCATGGATGCATCTTCTTTCTGAAAGCTGTTTCGTGAAATCAAAATGGTTGCTAAAGCAACAATAAGACCAGCGAAGATGCCACCAAGAGTCATAGATATGAGGGAAAAACCACAAATCAGAAAAGCAGTTGCAACACCAGGAAGAATGGCATGAGAGATAGCATCTCCTGTCAAGCTCATTCCACGGAGCATCAAAAACACACCAACAGGACAAGCGCTAATAGACAGGAAAATAGAACCGATAAGGGCGTTTTGCATAAATTGGAAATCAACAAAGGGGGCAAGAAAAAATGCATACACGTCTTATAACCTAAGAAAGAGAGGATCATTGATGGGAAGATTTTGTTTTTGTGCGCTAACAGGGAAAGAATTGGATGAGAGAGGTGGCATAACGTGATGAATGGTGTTGTTTAAAAACTGTGTTGTTTCTCCATAAAAGGCGTTTTGTTGATCAATTTGAATCATTTGGGGGAAAAATTCTTGCACGATGAGAGGGTTATGGAGTGCGGTGAGAATTGTGCGTCCTTGCTGTTGCCAGTATGTGATCAGTGCAAGAAGGTCTTTTTGGGTACTATGATCTACACCATTGAAAGGTTCATCAAGCAAAATAATATTGGCATCTTGGACAATGATACGTGCAAAAAGAGCACGTTGTAATTGCCCGCCTGATAATGTTTCAAGTGAACGGGGTGCGAGTTCTGTAAGCCCAACCATTTTAAGCGCATTTTTAATCTTAGAATCATAAGGGCGTTGATTTTTCCATAATCCACAAAAAGACCACAGTCCTGTTTTTACAAGCGTTTTCACATCAATTGGAAATGTTTGATCTATATCACATTGCTGAGCAAGATAAGCAATGCGACTTTTTTTTTGTTTTATAATTTTTCCCTTAAGAGGTTTAATCAATCCGGCGATGGCTTTTAGCAGTGTCGATTTTCCAGCGCCATTATCACCTGTTATTGCGACCAATGAACCAGCTTTTAACTTTGCTGAAAAGTTCTTTATTGCTATTCTATTCCTATAGCCTAATGTTGTCTTATTGAAGAGCAGATCCATATTTTTTACCATCGTTGCTTATTATTTTGGAAACTATGTAATAATATAACGTTTGTCAACAAAATGTTATATTATTACATAGTTTTGAGTACTGAAAATTTTAGTGGGAAGATCGTGGAAAATTAAAAATAATAATTGAATTCACCTTGACGAACGAGAGAGAGTATATACTATATATAGTATCAAAATGATTGGTGATTCTAAATAAGCACAAGAGAGGGTGTTAGTGTGTTTCGTTTGGTATCTAAGTTATTTCCATTATTGTAAAGAGTTTATTGACCAAGGGTATAGCAGTATTTTTGCTGAAGGATCTCTTTTGGAAGGATTCCCTTTCATTTTTGTAATTGATTTTTGCCGTAAAAGAGTAAAACAGAGCTCTTGGAAAACGGTAGTTTAGAACGTTAGTTTTTTAGACAGCAGGAGGGAATTGTAATGCAAGCAAAAGATTGTTTTATAACTAGGGGACTTTGCCATTTAAGTTGTAGAATAATCTCTTATTCTCATCATAGTCTTTGAAGTTATTTGATGAGGAATTCTGTTATATTCAGGAAGCTGTGTACTATTTGAAAAATAACCACATGCTTTGCGTACAATTTCTATTTTTTGTTATTCTTGAGTACCTATAAAATTATTAGATTGACCTTTGAGGGTTGATTGTTTGGAATTGTGAAAGTTGAAGAAAATGTCGATCACTATTTATAGTAAACCATCTTGTGTCCAATGTGATGCTACACGCCGCGCTTTTGATGCAAAAGGCATTCATTATCGTGTTGTTGATATTTCCTGTGATGAACAAGCATACAGTTTTGTTCAATCTCTGGGGTATCGTCAGGTTCCTGTCGTTGTTTGTGGTGAAAATCATTGGTCTGGTTTTAGACCAGATATGATTAGTGGTCTTTGTGCTTAATGGGGCTTATTGTTTATTATTCGAGTGCAACGGGTAATACACAGCATTTTGTCTCGCAGCTTGGTCAACGACTCTTCAAAATTGATAAAAGAAAGCCTTCTGCATTGGTTGGTGAACCTTATGTACTGGTTGTTCCTACATATGCAGATGGTGAAGGAAGAGGGGCAGTGCCGAAAGCCGTTGTCCAGTTTCTTAATGAAGCTGAGAACCGAAAATTAATTTGTGGTGTTATTGGCGGTGGGAATCGTAATTTTGGTCGCTATTATAATTTAGCAAGTAAAATTATTGCTGAAAAATGTTGTGTACCTTGCCTTTATCGTTTTGAGCTGCGTGGAACTGATGAAGACGTTATTTATGTAAAAAAGGGATTGGAAATATTTTGGAAACAATTGGTATAGGACAATCGCAGAAATCGGATCAGATTACTGATTATCATGCGCTGAATGCAATGCTTAATCTTTATGATGAAAATGGTCATATTCAATTTGATATGGATCGGCTTGCCGCACGGCAATATTTTCTTCAGCATGTTAATCAAAATACAGTTTTTTTTCATAACCTGAAGGAAAAAATAGATTACTTAATAGAAGAAGGTTATTATGAAAAAGCTTTATTTGAGCTTTATGATTTTTCTTTTATTAAAAAACTTTTTAAACGTGCTTATGCATTTAAGTTTCGTTTTCCTACCTTTTTAGGCGCATTTAAGTATTATACCAGCTATACACTGAAGACTTTTGACGGGAAACGTTATCTTGAACGTTATGAAGATCGCGTCTGTCTTGTAGCTTTATATTTGGCACAAGGGAATAAAGCTCTTGCTGAAAATTTTGTGGATGAAATTATTACAGGACGTTTTCAACCGGCAACACCGACATTTTTAAATGCTGGAAAAAAACAACGAGGTGAATTGGTTTCGTGTTTTTTGCTACGTGTTGAAGATAATATGGAATCGATAGGTCGTGCGGTTAATTCGGCTTTGCAGCTTTCAAAACGTGGTGGAGGTGTGGCGCTTTGTTTAACGAATTTGCGGGAAGCAGGGGCACCAATTAAGCAAATAGAAAATCAGTCCTCAGGTGTTTTACCGGTGATGAAACTCTTGGAAGATTCTTTTTCTTATGCCAATCAGCTTGGGGCACGACAGGGGGCTGGAGCTGTTTATTTGCATGCTCATCATTTAGATATTATGAAATTTTTGGATACAAAGCGTGAAAATGCTGATGAAAAAGTTAGAATTAAAACGCTTTCGCTTGGTGTCGTTATTCCTGATATTACTTTTGAGCTTGCACGGAATAATGAGGATATGTATCTCTTCTCATCGTATGATATCGAGCGTGTGACAGGTAAGCCTTTTAGCGATATTTCTTTAACGGAGCATTATCGTTCTTTTGTTGATAATGCAAAGATTCGTAAAAAGAAAATAAGTGCACGCGTTTTTTTCCAGACATTAGCGGAAATTCAATTTGAGTCCGGTTATCCCTATATTTTATTTGAGGATACTGCTAATCGATCGAATCCGATAGCTGGGCGCATAAGTATGAGCAATTTATGTTCAGAAATTTTGCAAGTGAGTGAGGCGAGTGAACTGGAGACAGATTTAACTTATCGCACGATTGGAAGTGATATATCCTGTAATCTTGGATCCATGAATATTGCCAAAGCAATGGAAAGTCCTGATTTTGGACAGACCGTGGAATCTGCTGTTCGTGCTCTTACTGCTGTTTCGGATATGAGCAATATTGCCTGTGTGCCTTCCATTGCGAAAGGCAATGCTGAAAGTCATGCGATTGGTTTGGGACAAATGAATTTGCATGGGTTTCTAGCGCGTGAGCAGATCTATTATGGGTCTCCAGAAGCGATTGATTTTACCAATATCTATTTTTATATTGTGACATATCATGCCATACGGGCTTCCAATTTAATTGCGCACGAACGTCAAGAAATGTTTGCAGGGTTTGAAAAATCAGCTTATGCAGATGGAAGTTTTTTCGAAAAATATATTGAAAAAGAATGGAAACCGCAATTTGCGCTTGTGCAAGAGCTTTTTGCACGGAATAATATTGTTATCCCAGATCAAAAGGATTGGCAGGAACTCAAAAAATTAGTTATTGAGTATGGGCTTTATAACCGCAATTTGCAGGCAGTTCCACCTACGGGATCTATTTCCTATATTAATCATGCCACTTCTTCTATTCATCCAATTGCTTCAAAAATTGAAATTCGCAAAGAGGGAAAAATTGGGCGCGTTTATTATCCCGCTCCTTATATGGATAATACGAATTTGAATTTTTACCAAGATGCTTATGAGATTGGCCCTGAAAAAATTATAGATACCTATGCTGCTGCAACACAGCATGTTGATCAAGGTCTTTCATTAACATTATTTTTTCCTGATACAGCGACCACACGTGATATTAACCGCGCACAAATTTATGCTTGGAAAAAGGGTATCAAGAGTATTTACTATGTACGGTTACGGCAAGTAGCATTAAGTGGAACGGAAGTTGATGGCTGTGTTTCTTGCAGTTTATAGGAGATCATCATATGACAAAGATTACAACCAAAAATCCTGTTGTGTGCGCTGTTAATTGGAATAGATTACATGATGAGAAGGATCTTGAAGTATGGAATCGCTTAACTGGGAATTTTTGGTTACCTGAGAAGGTTCCACTTTCCAATGACATTCCCTCATGGTCAAGCTTAACGGATGAAGAACGTAAATTGACAATTCGTGTTTTTACAGGACTAACGCTTTTAGATACAATTCAAAACACTGTAGGAGCCATTTCGCTTCTGGCTGATGCGATAACAGAGCATGAGGAGGCAGTTTTGACGAATATTGCCTTCATGGAAGCGGTTCATGCACGTTCTTATTCCTCTATTTTTTCAACCCTTTGTTCGACGGTAGAAGTTGATGACGCGTTTAGATGGTCAGAAGAAAATATTCATTTGCAGAAAAAGGCTAGATTAGTACTTGAGCGTTATGAAGCAAATGATCCACTTAAGAAAAAAATTGCTTCGACTTTGCTGGAAAGCTTTTTATTTTATTCTGGTTTTTATTTGCCCATGTATTGGGCCAGTCGCGCTAAGTTGACCAATACAGCAGACCTCATTCGACTAATCATTCGTGATGAAGCAGTCCATGGTTATTATATAGGTTATAAATTCCAATTGGGCTTTGCAAAGCTTGATGAAGCCAAAAGACAAGAAATTAAAGATTTTGCTTTTAACCTGCTCTTTGATCTTTATAACATTGAGTGCAAATATACTGAAGATCTTTATGATGCGCTTGGATTGACAGAAGATGTTAAAATTTTTCTTCATTATAATGCAAACAAGGCTTTAATGAATTTAGGTTTTGAAGCTCTTTTCCCCCCTGAGGTTTGTCGTGTTAATCCCGCTATTTTGGCAGCTTTATCACCAAACTCTGACGAAAATCACGACTTTTTTTCAGGGGCAGGTTCTTCTTATGTCATCGGCAAGGCGGTTGCTACCACGGATGATGATTGGGAATTTTAATGTTTGCATGCAAATAGAAGTGCGCGGGGTATTCCACTTAGATCTTTGCGCACTTCTAAACATTGAAAACCATTTTTTTCGAACAAATTGCAGACTTCATTTTCTTGAGAGAAACCAATTTCAACAGCGATATAGCCGTTTTCTTTTAAGTAGTTGGCTGCTTCATGGGCGAGTTTTCGATAAAAATCAAGTCCATCTTCTCCTCCTATCAGAGCGCGCAATGGGTCATGTAAGCGCACTTCTTTTGCAAGTTTTTTGATATCTTTTACGGGAATATAAGGTGGATTGGAAACAATAAAATCAAAGCGATCTGCGACAGAATCAAACCAGTCGCTAAGAAGAGGTGTGAAGCGGTGTGCTACTTCAGCATTTTTTGCATTTTTTTTTGCTGTTCTAAGGGCATCTTCAGAAATATCGACTGCCACCGCATAGGATTGGGGAATTTGTTTAAGGAGTGCAATAGCAATGGCGCCACTTCCTGTTCCCATATCAAGGAATGTTGTTTTTCTCGAATTTTCGACCTGTTTTTGGAGAAAAGGGAGAACAAGATCTATCAGCGTTTCTGTATCAGGGCGAGGTTCTAACGTCTCTTGAGACAATGTAAAAGATATACCATAAAATTCTCGTGCTCCTATAATACGGTAAACGGGTTCGCCTGCAATACGCCGTTGTAAAGCTTGTTCTATTTGTATAATATGCTCAGAAGATAGATGCATATCTGGTTTAGAAATTCTTTCAGCAGCATTTATTCCTGTTATCCATTCAACGAGTATTTTCGCATCGAGATCGGCTTCAGCAATTCCTTTCGTGCGCAATTTTTCTTGCATTTGTTGGATGACATTCTTGAAAGAATATTTGCTCAATTATTATCCATTTCCATCAGCAGTGTTGTTTGATGATCTGAGATGAGTGCATGAAGAAGCTCATCAAGATCTCCCTCTAGAATGCGATCAAGCTTATACAAGGTTAGATTAATACGGTGATCCGTGACACGTCCTTGTGGAAAATTATAGGTACGAATACGTTCTGAGCGATCACCAGAACCAACTTGGCTTTTACGAGAAGCTGAACGTTCACTTTCCGCTTTTTGTCGTTCGATATCGAATAAGCGTGCCCGTAAAATTTGAAGGGCTCTTGCTCGGTTTTGATGTTGTGATTTTTCTGCTTGTACGACCATAATTCCTGTTGGAATATGCGTGATACGAACAGCTGAATCCGTTGTATTAACATGCTGTCCTCCTGCTCCGGATGCACGCATTGTGTCGATACGAATATCTTCAGGACGAATATCAATATCAATATCTTCAGCTTCTGGAAGCACAGCAACGGTAGCAGCAGATGTATGGATACGTCCACCTGTTTCTGTTTCAGGGATGCGTTGCACACGATGAACCCCTGATTCATATTTCAATTTAGAAAAGACACCTTTTCCTGAAATGGTAGCAATAATCTCTTTATATCCGCCAACTTCCCCCTCACTAAGTGAAATAACTTCTACTTTCCAATGGTGAGCATGGGCATAACGTTCATACATGCGGAAAAGATCACCGGAAAAAAGTGCTGCTTCTGATCCACCCGTTCCTGCACGAATTTCAACAATAGCGTTTTTTTCATCAGCAACATCTTTAGGCAAAAGCAGTATCTGGAGTTCTTTTTCAAATTGCTCTACTTTTTTATATAACGATGGTAGCTCTTCTTGGGCAAGATTACGCATCTCTATATCTGTTTGTTTATCGTTGATAATCGTTTCTAATTCTGTAATCTCTTCGTAAAGAGCATTTAATGCGCGTATAGAGGCAATAACGGGTTGTAGTTCTGCATATTCAGAAGCTAATTTAACATATGTTTCAGCATTTGGATTCGTCGTCATTTGGCTTTCAATTATTTCAAAGCGCTTTTCAAGCTGTCTCATACGATCTTGTGGCAAGGAAACCATGATAATATTGGCCTAATTTTTTATAATACAATTTTTTATAATATTTTGTTGCAATGATTTTTTGTTATAATATTGGCAATGAATTACCGTATAGCATCATACAAAGAGGGGTAATAAAGCAATTCTTTTTTTTTGCCAATGAAAACTATTATATTTTAAAGGTAAATTTTTATAAAATTTGATTTGCCTGAGGTCTTTTATCTAATGATATATGATCACTTTTTTAAGAGTTTTTTTTTCCGTAAAGTTCAAGGCGGTGATGAATAATATCATAGCCAAGAGATTTTGCAATTTCCTCTTGTAGCTTTTCAATAACATCAGAATGAAACTCGATGACTTGTCCTGTTTCTATATCAATGAGATGATCATGATGTTGCCCATCTGCTTGCTCAAAACGAGATGGACCACCACTAAAGCTATGGCGATGAATTGTTCCATTTCCTTCTAATATTTTCATGGTTCGATAAACAGTTGAGAGTGAAATATTCGAATCTATTTTGTTTGCACGCTGAAAAATTTCAAATGCATTGGGATGATCATTTGTATCAGTCAAAATATCAAGAATAACTCGTCGTTGACGTGTTACTCTTAAACCAGCGGTGCGCAATTCTTGCTCATAATTTCGCTTTTTATTCATTTGCATAATTTGCTTTTCAAATAAAGGCTCCATGACAGTGTTTGTATTTTTTCTCTGAACCGCAAGGACAACGCTCATTACGTCCAACTTTTCCCCATGTGGTTATATCGTTAGGGTCACGATCTTGTGGATTAACAAATCTATTTTCTTGTGATCGTGCCGATAAGGTGGGAGCATTTTCTTGACTTTGATCATTAAAGACAGAAGAAGCAGCATCAGTTTGCTCAGGTATGGTCGGTTCTGTGGGGTGTTGAATGATTTCAAAGCGCATAAGCTTAGAAGTGACAATTCGGCGCAAATTTCTCAACATACTTTGAAAGAGTTCAAATGATTCTGTCTTATATTCATTGAGCGGATCCCGCTGCGCATAACCACGAAAACCAACAACAGAACGCAAATGATCTAAACTCACCAGATGTTCACGCCATAACGTGTCAATAGTTTCGAGCAATACTGCTTTGTGAAAATAAGCCATAACTTCTGGAGAATATCGTTCAGTACGCTCATTTTCAAGTTTTGTAACAGCATCTGATACACGCTCTAGAATTTGCTCCTCGGCAATTCCATCTTCTTTTGCCCATTCTTCCACTGGAAGCTCAAGATTAAAGAGTTGTTGAAGCTCTTCTTCAAGAGTTTTTGCATCCCATTTTTCAGAATATGTCCCTGATGGAATATAAGCCTCTACGAGATCCTCTACGACTTCATTGCGCATTTCAAGGATCATTTCTGATAAATCATCTGCGTTCATGACCTCCATACGCTGTTCAAAAATAACCTTGCGTTGATCATTCATGACATCATCATATTTTAGCAGATTTTTACGAATTTCAAAGTTTCGTGCTTCGACCTTTTTTTGTGCTTTTTCAAGGGCTTTATTAATCCATGGATGGATAATAGCTTCATTTTCTTTCAATCCAAGTTTTTGCAGCATACCATCCATACGGTTAGAGCCAAAGATACGCATAAGATCATCTTGAAGAGAGAGAAAGAATTTTGAGCGACCAGGATCGCCTTGGCGACCAGAACGTCCACGAAGCTGGTTATCAATACGACGGCTTTCATGACGTTCAGTAGCGATAACGTAAAGCCCTCCAGCCGCTAAAGCTTTTTCTTTAAGCTTCTGAACATCTTTTTTTATTTCTTCAATTTTAGCTGTCCGCTCTGGACCTTCGGGGATATCCTGTAACTCTTGTCGGATGCGCATTTCAACATTACCACCAAGCTGTATATCCGTACCGCGTCCTGCCATGTTGGTTGCAATGGTGAGAGCTCTAGGAACGCCTGCTTGCGCAATGATATATGCTTCTTGTTCGTGATAGCGAGCATTTAAGACTCTAAAATCGGTAATGCCTTCTTTTCGCAAACGCTCTGCCAATTGTTCTGACTTTTCAATAGAGGTTGTTCCAACAAGAATAGGCTGTTCTTTTTCGTGCGCTTGACGGATATCACGCACAATTGCCCGATATTTCTCTTCTGCTGTTCGATAAATCTCATCATCTTCATCAATACGTTGTATTGGCAAATTTGTAGGGATTTCGACAACGTCAAGACCATAAATATTTCTGAATTCTTCGGCTTCTGTTGTTGCAGTTCCAGTCATGCCAGATAATTTCCTATACATACGGAAGTAATTTTGGAAAGTGATGGAAGCAAGTGTCTGGTTTTCTGGTTGAATAGCAACATGCTCTTTAGCTTCTAACGCTTGATGAAGTCCTTCAGAATAACGCCGCCCAGGCATCATTCGCCCTGTAAATTCGTCAATAATAACGATTTCATCATTGCGAACAATGTAATCTTTATCGCGAGCAAACAGTTTATGAGCTTTTAGAGCATTATTGACATGATGAACGATAGCGACATTTTCTATGTCATAAAGACTCTCACCTTTAAGATGCCCAGCTTGTTCGAGCATTTTTTCAATTTTTTCAGTACCAACTTCGGTAAATGTCGTTGTTTTTTGTTTTTCGTCTATTTCATAGTCTTCTGGAGTTAAGGCAGGAATAAATGTATCAATAAGGTTATAGAAGTCAGTACGATCTTCTAGAGGACCAGAAATAATAAGGGGGGTACGGGCTTCATCAATAAGAATCGAATCAACTTCATCGACAATTGCATAATGATGTCCACGTTGGACCATTTGACTACGATCGAAGGCCATATTATCACGCAAATAATCAAAACCTAGTTCATTATTTGTGGCATAGGTGATGTCGCATGCATAGGCCTCTCGGCGGGCATCACTATCAAGATCATGAAGAATCACGCCTGTTGTAAGCCCTAGAAAACTAAAAATTTTTCCCATTGTTTCAGCATCACGACTGGCAAGATAATCGTTTACTGTCACAACATGAACGCCTTTACCTTCCAATGCATTGAGATAAATTGGTAGAGTTGCCATTAAGGTTTTACCTTCACCAGTACGCATTTCAGCTATGCCGCAGTCGTGAAGGACCATTCCACCAATAAGTTGTACGTCAAAAGGACGCATGTCATAAACACGTTTTGCGGCTTCACGAACAGTCGCGAAAGCTTCTGGTAAGAGCAAATCAACACTTTCACCTTCACTAAGACGTTTACGAAAGGCATCTGTTTTTTGGCAAAGCTGCTCATCACTTAATTTTACGAATTGTTCTTCCAAAGCATTAATTTGTGCAACTTTTTGGCGGAGTGCTTTGAGATGTCGCTCATGAGCTGAACCAAAAAACTTACGGGCAAAAACACCTAAACTGACCATCTCTGGCCCTTTCTTTTAATTGTTGTCACTCTTGTTGGGAAATTCATATGCTCTCCCCATACTCTACATTTCCTTCAGGTTGTCTGATATCATTGGAGACATCATGAAATGCAGATGGTACCATTATACTTGCTGGTGTGCAATTTTTCACTCTAATTGTAAAGTAGAGATAAGAGGCTAAGCGCTTTATGTCAACTTTAAGTATGCTATTTAACTGATACAATACAAAGTAATTTAAGATACAATATGTCATTTTTCTCTATTATCATGTTTTTCATCTGCATTAGATAGGATTGGAGAAACTGAGATAAAAGGATGATTTTATACTTTTTTAAAATAAAATTACTAATTTATTTCTCTATGTTTAAAGATTAAAGTGTTATGGTAAAGAAAATTGGAATCTTGAACCTGCCTTCATTTTTAAGGAGTATATTTATGAAATTTAACTTTATCACGCTTTTTTTAGCATCAACTTTATTGGCAAGTACAAGTTTAGGGGTGAGTGCTCAAGAAGGTTTGAATTCATCGTCGAGTGATTTAAAGACTTTAGAGAAAGCTTCTGAAAAAGCCGTTTCTCCTTCTCATGTTATGGCGGTTATTGATGGGAAAAATATTACAGCAGGCCAATTGGATGATTTAGCGCTTGAAATAAATCCTAATTTAGCACGTTTTCCTGATGAACAACGCCGTATGATGGTTTTAAAAGCTTATTTAGATATGCAGGCACTCGCAAAAGCAGCAAGAAGCAAGGGTCTTGATAAGACAGAAGCTTACGATAAACGTATGGCAGTCATGCGTGACAATGTTCTTCAACAGCTTTATTTTAAACAGGAGATTGTTGATAAAATATCGGATACTGATTTGGAAGCTCTTTATAAGCAAGAAGTTGCTGCTTTACCTAAAGAGGATGAGGTTAAAGCGCGTCATATTTTGGTCAAAACGAGAAAAGAAGCAGAAGCTATCATTAAGCATTTAAATAAAGGCGAAAATTTTGAAGAGATTGCAAAGAAAAGTTCAACAGATGGTTCTGCTGCCGTTGGGGGTGATCTTGGTTATTTTAGCCATGGTCAAATGGTCAAGCCTTTTGAAGATGCCGCATTTGGTTTGAAAGTTGGCGAATACACAAAACAACCCGTTGAAAGTCCTTTTGGTTGGCATATTATTAAATTAGAAGATCGTCGTGTAAAACAACCGCCTGCATTTGATGATGTTAAAGAGATGTTGCGGACACAGCTAATAAAAAAGCGCTATCAAGAACTGATTGTTGATTTGCGTAGCAAGATAGATGTGAAATACCCTGATCCTAATGTTACCAAAATCATGGAATCGCTTCATCAAAATGGGACGCTACTTCCCGATGAGACATCAGATGAAGAAGATACGGAATAGCTAGGAAAAATAAGTAGATAGCCTCTTTAATAGATAATTTGCTAGGTTAGTTTTGTTCAAAAAGCCTAGCAGTTTTCTATGAGAGGTTATTGATCTGCAATCATTTCATTTTTTTATAGAAAGCATATTGTGGTTTTGAAAATCTCTCCTTTGTCGCCTCAAAAGATCCAAGAGCTTTCTCCATTATCTGGTGTACGGATAGCAACAGCTGAAGCTGGGATTAAATATAAAGATCGTACAGATCTTCTTTTCATCATATTCGATAAGCCAGTGAGTGTGGCCGGTGTTTTTACTCGTTCAAAATGTCCATCTGCTCCTGTAGAGCATTGTCGTGCATCGCTTCCTCATGGGGTTGCGAGGGGTGTTGTTGTGAATTCTGGAAATGCAAATGCTTTTACAGGAAGCAAAGGAAAGCGCACAACCAATGCAATTATTTGTGCAGCAGCGAACGCTTTAAAGGTTAGAGAAGATGAAATTTTTATAGCTTCTACGGGTGTTATTGGTGAGCCAATGGATGCATCGGGTATTGTCAATCTTTTACCAAGTATGGCAGAGACAGCAGAAGAGGGCAATTGGTTGGAAGCTGCAAAAGCCATAATGACAACGGACACATTTCCAAAACTTGCGACGCGCACTTTTGACTGTGGGGGAGAGCGTGTTACCATTAATGGAATTGCAAAAGGTGCTGGTATGATTGCACCAGATATGGCGACAATGCTGTCATTTGTGGTTAGTGATGCGACTATTTCTTCGGATGCACTCCAATCCATGTTATCAGAGGCAGTTGAGGGTTCTTTCAATTCAATTACTGTTGATAGCGATACCTCAACTTCAGATACGCTTATGTTGTTTGCGACAGGAAAAGAACATTTTCCATGTCTTACAAGTAAATCTGATCCGCGTTATGGGGTTTTTGTGAAACAATTGAGTGCACTTCTGCATGAACTTGCACTACAAGTTGTTTGTGATGGTGAAGGTGCTCGTCATTTAATTGAGGTTAATGTGATGGGCGCTACAACAAACAATGCAGCTAAAACTATTGCTTTATCAATTGCAAATTCACCGCTCGTAAAAACGGCTATTGCCGGTGAAGATGCGAATTGGGGGCGGGTCGTTATGGCAGTTGGGAAGGCCGGTGTTGAAGTCGATCGTGATCTATTGACGATTTGGTTTGGTGAGCATCGTGTGGCCGTGAATGGCGTACGAGATCCTGAGTATTGTGAAGAGACAATAGGTGCTTATATGCAAGGTAAACACATCACAATTCGTGTTGATATCGGTTTGGGTAAGAGCACGGCGACGGTTTGGTCTTGCGATTTAACAAAAGAGTACGTTATGATCAATAGCGATTACAGAAGTTAATGGATGCACTTTATATTTAACAGCTTATTATTTTTCAGAGCAAATGGGGTATGTGAGCTCTTTTAGGAGCAGAGGGGATATGATAGGAAAGTCAGTTATTTTTATGTTCCCTATTGGGGAGTGATATGTGTATGAAAAGTTCTATTCTTCTTGTTGTTGCATGCGCATTGTTCGATCAGAATAATCGTGTTTTGCTTACACAGCGTCCTGAAGGAAAATCACTGGCTGGTTTATGGGAGTTTCCTGGTGGCAAGGTTGAGCAAGGTGAAACTCCGGAAGCATCATTGATTCGTGAATTAGAGGAAGAGCTTGGTATTTATGTTCAACCAAATAATTTACACCCTTTAACATTTGCAAGTCATAACTATAAAACATTTCATCTCTTAATGCCATTGTATCTTTGTGACCATTATGAGGGTGTTGCGCAAGGACGAGAGGGGCAAAATTTAGAATGGGTTTTTATTAATGATCTTGATAAATACTCTATGCCTGATGCTGATAAACCATTGGTTCAGGTATTGAAAAATCATCTTCTTTAATGTGTTATAAGAAGAAAATATAATTCAATATATTGATTTAAAATGATAATTTATAATTTTTTATGTTGAATGGGGAAGTCCAGAGTCGTAAAAAACTTTCTCATTTCAAATCTGTTTTATGTTAAATTAATCAAAACCATTCTTTTGCACGTTCCAAGCGGGGAGGGTTATGTGGATAAAATTATTTAAGAAAGAAATAAAATACGTGCTGAAAGAACACTCTCCAATAGCCAAGGGTTATCGCAACATTGAGAATTGGCAAAGTGTATAACGATGTCTTTACACGATTCATAAGTATAAAGATAGTGGTAGACAATGTATGTTATACTTTTCACGTGTATCATTGTGAGATGGGTTTGGGTGCACTGAGAGGTATAAGGGGTATTTATTTCATGAGATATCGATAATAGGAAAAATTTCAAAAAATGTTGCTTTTGATTAAGAGGGGTACGTTCTTTACGTAATGTAGAATGGCATTGTGTTGCATATTCACGAGCTTTTTTAAAAGAGGCACCTCGCAATGCTCCAAAGCCCATTTCGCGACGGTGCCGGAATGATATAACGTTAAAGCCCCTATGGAAATAATGTAAAATCTATTGAGCGCCACTATCTTTACGCTTATGAAGAAGTAAGCTGGTCCCAATATTACGATAGCTCTTGGCATTTGAGGGCATTCAGAAGGAATATTTTTCTTTTCATAATCATTTTTACTTATACATCAATTACGCTTGTGATGAACAGACAAGCGGCTTTGATTGATCCAACATAAAAACAGATTTGAAATAAAAAATTTTACGATATTTAGAATGCTTGACGCAGAGTGAATGATGGATAATTATCCTTATAAATCAATATATTGTATAATAAAACATTCAATTAATTTTTTATAGGAGGCATGCATGAAGTTTCTTGAATTGGACGGCGTTTTGCGATGGGATATTGATTTTTTTTAGCGATACGCGTAATTGATTTTTCCAATGGCTCAATCATAACGTCCATAGAAAAACCATTTGCGTGAATAATATTTGCGTGATCGACCATAATAGCAACATGATCTTTCCAAAAAATTAAATCGCCTCGTTGAAGTTTATCAGTATCTGTAAGAGGACTGCCTATAGTTTCTTGCTGCATATCGGTATCACGTAAAACTATTTGATCGGTCATCATCATAGAGAGCTGAATGAGTCCCGAACAATCAATTCCAAAACCGCTGACACCACCCCAAAGATAAGGTGTACGGATAAAGGTTTCTGCAACTGTGACATAATCTTCATATACGCGTCCAATGGGGCTGAGATGGCTCGTAATGATTGCTGTTCCATTTTCAAGAATAGAATACATTGTGTCACGGACTTCAATTTCATCAACAACACTGACTTTGCTTCCCATAGATAAAGGGGACACTATTGGTCCACGTAAGTCAGCGTGTAAATATTTAAATGTACGTGGTACTGAAACCACATGCGTTTGTTTTATGGTTGATGTACAAAGAACTTTTGTATCAATATAACCAACATAACCATCTTTGAGTGATTGTCCCCACGACATTGTTTCCCCTTGTTCAAAAATGAGAAGTTCTTCTCCGAATAAGCATTCTGTTTGTCTTTCACTTTTTTTACTATTTTCTTTAAAAAGTCCAGCGACCACTGTATTAACACGTCTTTTTTCACCTTGAACAAAGCGCTGAGCTGTAATTTCTGTTTCAAGACGTTGATCTGCTAGATCATCTCTGAATGCATGAAGTCTTGGGTCTTTAGAGATCATCTTTTTGCTTTCCATTTTGTTACTTCTTACCTTTAAACAAACTCATGAAAGCTGTATTGGTAAGATTTTTATCCTCAAACAAAACTAAGAATACTGTGTAAGACCAATTATTCTTTAAGCTGCAAAATTGTCTATTTTTTGGAATATTGTGTGTCAAACTTCATTTTTAAAAATATTATAAAGGGCACGAATAGTTTGTGCTGATCCACCAATAGGGTATCCTGGTTTTTCTTTTGGAATCCATCCATAAAGGTCAAAATGCGCAAAATGTTCAGCTTTTTCAACAAAAGAATTAAGAAATAAAGCAGCTGTTATAGAACCAGCAAAGCTATTTCCAGTTACATTGTTAAGATCAGCAATTGGTGATGATAACATTTCTTGGTAAGGTTTCCAAAGGGGCATTTGCCAAAGAGGATCAAAGACAGCGTGAGCAGATTCAGAAATTTGTTGTGCCCATATTGAATCATTACAATAAAATGCGGGAAGATCTGGTCCTAATGCTATACGCGCTGCCCCTGTTAAAGTAGCCATACAAAGCATGAATTGTGGACTTTCTTCATCACCATAGGCGAGTGCATCGGCAAGGACAAGGCGCCCTTCAGCATCTGTATTACCTACTTCAACACTTAAACCTTTACGACTTCTGAGGATATCACTTGGTCGGTAAGCATTCGCAGAAATTGCATTTTCTACAGCTGGAATCAAAACACGTAGACGGAAAGGCAATTTTGCATCCATGATAAGTTTAGCCAATCCCAAAACGTTTGCTCCACCCCCCATGTCTTTTTTCATAAGCAACATGTTATTGGCTGATTTAATATCGAGTCCTCCAGTATCAAAAGTTACGCCTTTGCCCACCAACGTTATTTTAGGATGATGTTCTTTCCCCCAGAGTAACTCAATCAGTCGTGGTGCAGTGCTGCCTGCTCGTCCTACAGCATGAATCATCGGAAAGTTATGGGTTAAGAGATCATCTCCACAAATACTTTTGATGTGAGCACCGTAGGTTTTTCCTAGTTTTCGAGCTTCTTTTTCGAGAGCATCAGGGGTCATATCATTGGCTGGAATATTAATGAGATCACGGACGAAAAAGACAGCTTCATAAATTCGTTGGAGTTCATTAAGATCAACGGCCTCATTGACATGGATGGATAATGATTTGAAAGAAGAATTTTGACGATAGCGATTAAATTGATAGCTACCGAATGCTAATCCAAGATAGGTATTTATTTCATCAGAGGTTGTACCTTCTAAATGCCATTGACCAGCAGGAAGTTTTTGAGCAAGAACTCCTGTGATAAAAGGATCGCTATTATTGCCAATTCCAAATAAAACTTTTTTTAAATGCCCCGTTTCGTGAGGAACAAAGAGTATTTGTCCCGCTTTTCCAGTAAAGTCATTAACTTTTATCCATGCTGTTGTTGACGCATCAAGTGATAAGTTAGCAAGATTTCTTTGGTTTACCAAGATGATAGGGCAACTGTTATCGATACGCGTTGAGGTAAAATGAATGTGGTGGTGCTGCATAGTTATGAGATCCTTATAGTCGTCTAAGTGCGACATATTCGACCAAATGATTTTTTCCCTTTCGTAGAATGAGATTGGACCGTGGTCGTGTTGGCAATATATTTTCCTGTAAATTTTTTAAATTAATCGTTTGCCAAAGATCCTCAGCGATTTTTGAGGCTTCTTTTTCATTGAGGTGGGCATAACGATGAAAATAGGATTCAGGATTTTGAAAAGTTGTTTTACGCAAACGTTTAAAGCGCTCCAAATACCAGTGACGAATGACTTCTGTTTCGGCATCGACATAGATTGAAAAATCAAAAAAATCTGATACGAAAGGAATAGCTTTTCCATCTTTAGGAAGATCACTGACCTGTAATACATTAATACCTTCAACAATTAAAATATCAGGACGATCGATGGTAATTGTCTGATTTTCTAGAACATCATAGGTCATATGTGAGTAAAGTGGGGCACGGACATTTCCGATACCTGCTTTTATAGCCGAAAGAAAGCACAGCAGCTTTTTAATGTCATAGGAATCAGGAAATCCTTTACGATTCATACGATTTTTTTGCTGTAAGATTGCGTTAGGATAGAGAAAACCATCCGTTGTGATTAGATCAACTTTAAGACTAGATGTCCAACGTTTCAACAGTTCTTGAAGAATGCGAGCCGTGGTTGATTTTCCTACAGCTACAGAACCAGCAATTCCAATAATAAAGGGCGTTTTTCTACTCTCTTCTTGATGGAGAAACTGCTGACGTTTGTGGAAAAGTTCCTGTACTGCTTCAACATGGCATGATAACAGACGCGATAAAGAAAGATAAATGCGTTGGACTTCTTTAAGATCGATAGGATCATCAATAGAGCGTAAACGCTTAATTTCATCAAAAGTCAAAGTAAGAGGTGTGTCTTCACGAAACTCTGACCATTCTTGTGCAGTAAAAACACGATAGGGTGAATATCGGTCAGAAACAGATTTGACCAGATTATCTTTCTGATTAATTTTTTGTATAGTTGTATCAATCATTTGTATTTGTCGAGATTTTTTTGCAGCAGCAATTGATTAAGAGCAGACAGAAGAGCGGCTTTATTTTCAAATAAATTTTGTTTTGCATGCTCTCTTCTTTTAAGATAATAGATCATTTTTCATTAACTTATAGTCCAGTCATTCCAGTTTGCACGGATTTGTGCTAATGAGTGCCCTTGCGCCAAAAAAGCCCATAAAAGTAGACGCGCTTTTACGGCTGATAAATAACCAGACATGAGAGCACCAGAAGCAATCATATCGATTTCGGAGCCTTTATAGCCATAAGTTATACGAGTTGTTGAGCCATTACAACAACGACTAGCAATAATGATTGGTATTTTTTGTGCATATTGTTGTACAAGGTCTGCTTCTTGAAAACTACAGTGCCCCGCACCAAAACCAGCAATAACAACTCCAGCATAATACCCACTTTCAAGGCATAGTTTCATTAATTGTGCATCAGATGATAAAGAGGAATAGAGGAGTGCAATTTGATGATCATGATTTTGGGGAAGATCAAACGTTGTCGGAAAAAATTTTCGATCATTGAAATAAATAAGTTTTCCCTCTAAAATAGTTCCTAAAACACCTGCAAGACCTGATTGAAATGTTTCGACTTTGACGGTATGGCTTTTATAGAGCCAATAAGGTGAATGAATTGCATCATTTATGACAACGAGAACGCCCCTGTTACGACTTTGTGTGGCTGCTGCGACACGAGTGGCTGCTAAAATGTTTGCGGGGCCATCCGCGCCTGCTTCATGAGGCATGCGCATAGCGCCGGTTATGATGAGTGGTTCAGCCTCCTTCCAATAAAGAGAAAGAAAAAAAGCTGTTTCTTCCAGAGTATCAGTCCCTTGTGTTAAAACAATACCTTCTGCACCAGCGTTTATTTGTTGTTTTGCCCACTTAATTATTTCAAAAAGCATTTGAAACGATAAAGATCCACTTGGTATTTGCATTAATGTTTGTGCATGAATATCAGCAACGTTATTTAAATCAGGAACACTTTTTATAAGGTTATCTGAAGTTAAAGTCGGTTGCATGTGACCAAAACTATCAGCAGTCATTGCAATTGTTCCACCTAAGGTCCCTATGGCTATTTTTTTCATAATTTTCCTCTAAAAAGCACAAACTGTTTATATAAAGCTATTTAGCAGTAATTTACATTGACAACAATGATATCATTTTTCCATTTTCAACAAATTGAGTTATGCTGAATCATTGTGTTTTGCTGTATATGTTCTTAAATAGGACAATAGTAATTGAGTTTTACATTGTATGAAAAGAAATCAATATTAAAAAGTAAAGTTAATATTAAGGAGTTTCCTTATGACAGAACATAAGCCAGACATAATGTATGGTACAACAATTATTACGGTACGAAAAGGTGGAAAAGTCGTGATGGCCGGTGATGGTCAGGTCTCTCTTGGACAGACAATTATGAAAGGCAATGCACGTAAAGTGCGTCGTCTTGGAAAGAACGGAGTGGTTATTGCTGGTTTTGCAGGTGCTACGGCAGATGCTTTTACATTACTGGAGAGATTGGAAACAAAGCTTGAACAATATCCTGATCAGCTTATGCGTGCCTGTGTAGAACTTGCAAAAGATTGGCGAACAGATCGCTATTTGCGTCGTCTCGAAGCAATGATGCTCGTGGCTGATAAGAAAGTAACTTTGGCTTTAACAGGGCTTGGTGATGTCTTAGAACCAGAAGATGGGGTTATGGCAATTGGCTCTGGAGGAAATTTTGCTCTTTCAGCAGCGCGTGCACTCATGGATTTGGATTTGGATGCAGAAACTATTGCTCGTAAAGCTATGGCTATTGCCGCTAAAATTTGTGTTTACACCAATGATCATTTTACGATTGAAACATTGGATGCAGAATTATCTTCTTTAGAGAAAGCTATTTAAATGTGTGTTGTATTTTCCCCTCGTGAGACTGTTTCTGAACTTGATCGTTTTATTATCGGCCAAAATGATGCCAAACGCTCTGTAGCTATTGCATTGCGCAATCGGTGGCGTAGGCAACAGCTTGATGAGCCGATGCGTGAAGAAGTTATGCCAAAAAATATTTTAATGATAGGGCCAACAGGTGTTGGTAAAACAGGAATCGCACGTCGATTAGCAAAACTTTCTGGAGCACCCTTCGTTAAAGTAGAAGCGACGAAATTTACTGAAGTTGGTTATGTGGGACGTGATGTTGAGCAAATTATTCGAGATCTTGTTGAAATTGCCATTTCTCTTGTACGTGAAAAGAAACGAGATGAAATAAAAGAAAAGGCTCACGTGAATGCTGAAGAGCGCGTTTTAGACGCCCTTGTTGGTAAAACAGCAAGTCCTGCTACCCGTGATAGTTTTCGTAAAAAATTGCGTGAAGGTGAGCTGGATGAGAAAGAGATTGAAATTGAAGTCGCCGATAATAATAGCAATAGTGCTTCAACCTTTGATATTCCTGGTATGCCTGGGGCACAAATGGGTATTATGAATTTATCAGATATTTTGGGCAAAATGGGCAGTCGTACAAAAGTCCGTAAGACGACGGTAAAGGATTCTTTTAAACCGCTCATTGATGATGAATCTGAAAAACTCCTTGATCAGGAGCAAATTATTCAAGAGGCGCTTCGTGTTGCTGAAAATGATGGTATTGTTTTTATTGATGAGATTGATAAAATTGCAACTCGAGACGGTGGAGCCAGTGCTGCGATTTCGCGTGAGGGCGTTCAACGTGATCTTTTGCCTTTGGTGGAAGGAACAACAATTGCTACAAAATATGGGCAAATCAAAACAGATCATATTCTTTTTATTGCCTCAGGTGCATTTCATGTTTCCAAGCCATCTGATTTATTACCGGAACTTCAAGGACGTTTGCCCATCCGTGTGGAGCTCAATCCTTTAACAAGGGAAGATTTACGACGCATTCTAACAGAACCAGAAGCCAGTTTGATTAAACAATATATTGCTCTTATGGCAACGGAAGAGGTTCATTTGGAAATTACCGATGATGCAATTGATGCTTTAGCAGATATTGCTGTAGATTTAAATGCAAGGATTGAAAATATAGGGGCACGTCGTTTGCAAACAGTGATGGAGCGCGTTTTGGATGAGATTTCTTTTACGGCGCCAGATAAAGCTGGAACATCGTTTAAAATTGATGCTGCTTACGTAAGAAAATCTATTGGCGAGCTTGCTGCTGATATCGATCTTTCCCGTTTTATTCTTTGAAAGTTATTGCTTGTTTTGTTTATCTGCGCGCTTCGATAATTTTGAAACCATGGGCTTGTTCATGTATCAACACTGTGCGGAAAATATTTTTTAATAATGTTTCATAAGGCAGGTGGCGGTTTGCAACAAAAAGCAGACTGCCGCTTGGTTTTAAGCACTTTGCAGCATTTATAATAAAATTTTTTCCTAATGAAACATCTGTCGTTTGTTGTGTGTGAAACGGTGGATTTGAAATGATTGTGTCATATAGATTTGTGATAGGTTCATGTACAAGGTCATGCCAATAAAAATGAATTGGAAAAGGAGCTGTTATGGATTTAAGGTGCCGTTTTGCTGCTCTCAAAGCGTTGTAGTCGGCTTCATAAAGGTCTAGAGCGGTGAGTTTTTCACTTCTTTCAAGTGCAACGTGAGAAAGATAGCCCCATCCAGCACCAAAATCAGCCGTTTTTCCAGAAATAACTTTGAACATATAAGACGCAAGCGCAGCAGATCCTGGATCAATACGTCCGTGTGAGAACATACCAGAAGCGGTTTGAAATTTACCAAAAGTGAGCGGTGGTGAGCGCAATTGCGCAATGTTATGTCTCTCAATTTGTTGAGGAACTTGCAACCAAAATACAAGACCATGATTTTTAGATAATTTATTGGTGATGGGAACAATTGTTTTGACCCATTTCATCATTGAAGCAGCTCCAACAGTTTTATTCCCACTGATTACAATCCATCCATTGGGTTTAACGCATTCTAATAAATCAAGAAAACAATTTTGGTTCAAACCACGATATTTGCTCAAATGTAAAAATGCACCATCATAGCTGAAGGTTTTATCTATTTGAGGAGAGCAGTGAAATTGAGTATCGACAAATTTTAAAAAATCTGGTCGCCAAGGCGTAATAACTCTTAAATTTTGTGCCCATTCTTGAGCTGGGATTTCTGTTAAACCAAAACTTAGCCAACACTGGTTTGGATCAGGATACGGGAGTTCATGATTTTCAAAAGGCAAAAATAATAACACATATGACTCTTTCAAAGAAAAAAATGCCACTCCAATATTGGGATGGCATTTCATGATACGATAAGAAGAAAAACTTACTCTTCTTTTTTCTTACGGCGGCGCTTATTTTCAGGTTGTTTTTTTTCATCCACGCACTTTTCTTCATTTATCGCTTTATCACCGGTGATTTCCTTGCCGGTTGTTTGATCAATGACCTTCATTGATAACCGAACTTTTCCACGCTCATCAAAGCCCATTAATTTAACCCAAACTTTGTCACCTTCTTTTACAATATCGGTTGTTTTGCTGACGCGTTCTGATGCAAGCTGAGAGATATGAACGAGTCCATCACGAGAACCAAAGAAGTTTATAAATGCACCAAATTCTGCAGTTTTTACAACTGTTCCTTGGTAGATAGCACCAACTTCAGGCTCATCGACAATAGAATGGATCCAGCGTTTTGCCGCTTCAATGGTTTTAGCATCAGCAGAAGCAATTTTAATGGTACCATCATCTTCAATATTAATTTTTGCTCCAGTTTGTTCCACGATTTCCCGAATAACTTTACCACCAGAGCCGATAACATCACGGATTTTATCGACAGAAATATTCATAACTTCGATTCGTGGAGAAAATTCACTCAGCTCAGCACGTGCACTGGTTAAAGCTTTCGCCATCTCATTAAGGATATGAATTCGGCCTCCTTTGGCTTGTTCAAGCGCGATTTTCATAATCTCTTCGGTAATACCATCAATTTTGATATCCATTTGCAAGGCAGTAATACCATTTTCTGTTCCTGCGACTTTAAAATCCATATCTCCAAGATGATCTTCATCCCCTAAAATATCAGAAAGAACAGCAAAGCGTTCTCCTTCTTTAATCAAGCCCATAGCAATACCAGCAACAGGGCGTGCTAGAGGAACACCAGCATCCATAAGAGCAAGTGAGGTTCCACAAACCGTTGCCATAGAAGAAGAGCCATTGGATTCAGTGATTTCTGAGACAGTACGAATGGTATAAGGAAAAGATTCTTTCGTTGGCAACATGGGGTGAATTGCCCGCCATGCCAATTTACCATGTCCAATTTCACGACGACCAGGAGAACCAAGGCGTCCCGTTTCACCCACTGAAAATGGTGGGAAATTGTAATGGAGAAGGAATGTTTCCTTATACATTCCCGTTAAGGAATCAACATATTGTTCATCTTCACCAGTTCCTAGCGTTGCAACGACAATAGCTTGTGTTTCTCCACGGGTAAAGAGTGCTGATCCATGTGTGCGGGGTAAAATACTTACTTCTGATTGGATAGGGCGCACGGTAGAAAGATTGCGTCCATCAATCCGCTTTTGGGTATCAAGAATGTTCCCACGAACAATTTTTGCTTGCAACTGTTTAAATACGGTTGCAATTTGATCTGTACTAAATTGACAGTCTTTTTCTGTTTCTGGCATAAATTTATTGAGGATTTCTGTCTTTAGTGCATCAATTGCAGCATAACGTTCTTGCTTATCAGTAATTGTGTAAGCCTTTCGTATATCCTGTTCTGCCATTTTCTGCATCGCTTTTTCAAGTTCAGAAAGATCTTCAGGAACAAAATCACGAGGATCTTTTGCAGCAACTTCAGCAAGCTTTATAATGGCATCAAGGACAGGTTGAAGGCCTTGGTGACCAAACATCACGGCCCCCAACATGATATCTTCCGGTAATTCTTGTGCTTCTGATTCAACCATCAAAACAGCACTTTCTGTTCCAGCAACAACAAGATCAAGTTTTGATTCAGGCATTTCATCGATATGAGGATTAAGAACATATTGTCCATTACAATAGCCAACGCGGGCACCAGCTATAGGTCCCATGAAAGGAACACCTGACAGGGTCAATGCGGCAGAAGATGCAATCATCGCAAGGATATCGGGATTGTTTTCGAGATCATGCTGTATAACGGAAACAATAACTTGTGTATCATTTTTATATCCCTCAACGAAAAGGGGACGAATTGGGCGATCAATCAAACGTGAAACCAAAGTTTCATTTTCACTTGGTCGACTTTCACGTTTTAAATAGCCCCCAGGTATTCTACCAACAGCATAGAATTTTTCTTGATAATTAACAGTGAGTGGAAAAAAGTCCTGGTCTGGTTTTGGGTTTTTGGCCGATACAACGGTTGCTAAGACAATAGTTTCTCCATAGGTAGCAATCACTGCACCATCAGCTTGACGCGCTATTTTCCCTGTCTCAAGGGTGAGAGGACGCCCAGCCCATTCAATTTCTATCTTGTGCGTTTTGAACATTTTTTATCCTTAATGACCAGTGTTTAAATCTTTGATTGCTTACATTCTGGTTGTGCGCAGCATATTTGCAAGTTTTGGGGTGGACAACAAATTACTTCCTTTGTTGCGAGAAGAGAGAAGTAAATCGCATTAAATGTGAAACGATGAGCAGTCCTATCCCATAATAACTTATCAGTTTTTAAAATTTTTAATTAAAAGCAACACATTGAAAAAATGGGTGGTTTTTTTAATACCACTTCCATTTTTCTTTTAGCGACGCAAACCTAACTTCTTTATAAGTGTCTGATAACGATTTTGGTCAACTCCTTTAAGATAATCAAGAAGACGCCGGCGTTGAGACACCATCTTCAAAAGACCACGACGAGAATGATTATCTTTTTTGTGAGATTTAAAGTGGTTTGTTAAATTAGAAATACGTTCAGAAAGTACAGCAATTTGCACTTCTGGTGATCCTGTATCACCAACTTTGTTTGCGTATTCTGCGACAAGAGCTTTTTTACGTTCAGCTGTAATCGACATCGTATTATCCTTTCCAAAAACGAAGAAACATAAAGCCACCCATAGCCGAGATGTCGTTCAGCAAGGGTCTGTGAGAAAACAGGAAAAGTCGAAGACTCTTACCTAATTTCGTTCTTATATAGGAAAGAAGGTTAAAATACTAGTCCTTGACAGCATTTTGAAGTCTTTCTTTAAATAAAAGCTTTTGTTTTGAAATATTGATTTAAATAGAGTTTTATGAGAAGTGTTTTAAACAATTATGCATCCTTTTGATACAAAGATTATGAGTGTGTGTGAGTGGTAACAAAAGTGATAAATAGCGTTGGAGGGAAAAGATGCAGAGCATTTCAACATTAAAACTTTTTCGTAATTCGGTATTTCGAAATTTATGGTCATCTACTCTTATTTCTAATTTAGGGGGGCTGATACAAGCTGTTGGAGCAGGGTGGTTAATGGCGTTGATTAGTTCTTCGCATTCCATGGTTGGGCTCGTTCAAAGTGCCACAACATTACCACTTGTTATGTTTTCTTTGATGGCAGGGGCATTAGCTGATAATTTTAATCGGCGTCAAATTATGTTGTGTGTACAGATTATGATGATGGTCATATCGATGAGTTTATCTGTTTTAGCCTATATGGGATTTCTAACACCTTGGCTTTTGTTATGTTTTACGTTTTTGATTGGATGTGGCACAGCTTTTTATAATCCTTCTTGGCAAGCAACGATAGGAGATATTGTGAGCAGGGAAAATATTCCTGCTGCTGTTAGTTTGAATAGTGTCGGCTTTAATTTGATGCGGAGTGTTGGTCCTGCGATTGGTGGTGCCATCATTGCAACTTTAGGGGCATCGGCTGCTTTTTTGTTTAATGCTATAAGCTATATTCCTCTTATTGGTGCGTTGTTTTTCTGGAAGTCGAATTATGAAAACAACTCATTGCCACGAGAAAGGCTGTTAGGAGCTGTCTCAGATGGTTTGCGTTATGTTGCGATGTCACCTAATCTCTTAAGTATTATGGTTCGAGCGTTCCTTTTTGGTATAGGAGCAACTTCTATTTTAGCACTTTTGCCAATTGTTGCGCATAAAGTTCTTGGAGGAAGTGCCCTTCTTTATGGTACATTGCTCGGTTGTTTTGGGTTAGGAGCCATGACAGCAGGTATTATTAATGCAGTTGTACGGCATCATTTTCGTTCAGAAACAATTATTGCAAGTGCATTTATTGGTTTCGCCTTTTCTTGCTTTTTATTGGGAATCAGTCGTTCACTGATTATAAGCCATATTGCTTTATTTCCTGCAGGGTTATGTTGGGTTTTGGCCTTATCATTGTTTAATACATCTGTACAACTCTCTACACCACGCTGGGTTGTTGCACGTTCTTTAGCTCTTTATCAAACGGCAACTGCCGGGGGGATGGCTATTGGAAGTGCAATCTGGGGAGGTTTAGCTGATGGTTATTCTCCAACAATTGCTTTGAGCGTTTGTTCTTTATTCTTGATTTTTGGTGCTCTTGCAGGGGTAAAATTTAGAATTCAAGAAATTCCTCAGATAGATTTAAATCCTCTTGATCATTTTAGAGAGCCGGAATTATTACTCGACCTCAAAGCAAGAAGTGGCCCGATCATGATAATGATTGATTACCAAATTCATGAAAATGAACTCGAAGAGTTTCTCAAAGTGATGACGCGTCGACGCCATATTCGATTACGTGATGGTGCGCGTCAGTGGGTCCTTTTACGAGATCTTGAAAGACCTGAATATTGGACAGAGGCTTATCATATGCCAACATGGGTAGATTATTTACGCCATAATCATCGTCGTACAAAAGCAGATGCAGAAGTCAATAAGCGTCTGCGTCATTTAAATTGTGCTCCTAACGGTATAAGAGTGCACCGTATGATTGAACGCCAAACAATACCTCAAGCCAATGAGATGCTTTTAAAAGTTTCCTCTGATCATCTCCCTTAGGGTTAAAACAGTTTTTGTAAATATTAAATATGTTAATATTATTTCGATCAATTTGTTAGCTTAATCATAACAAAAAATTGCTGTTTCAATAGTTAATAAATTGATTTATAACGGTTATTTACAATTTTTCATGTTGAGTGATAGTTCTGAAAGTCTTAAGCTTTTCTCGTTTCAAATCTATTTAGAGTAAATCAGTCCACATCTTCGCTTGCACATTACAAACGAGGGCTAAAGTATGAGTAAAAATGATTGAAAAAGAAATAAAAAGCCTCTTATGAATCCTTTAAATGCAAGGATTATTGCGACATTAAGAGGAAAAAGTGTGTGGTGGTGTTAGCTTATAGCACTGACTTAAATTTTGATATGAATACGGTAAATATAGACAATGAAAAGCACCATATTTTTCTTAATTGATAGAGAAAAATATCTTTCCGCAAAAGGTGGTTGTGGAAAAGAATCGATTAAATTGTGAAAATCCGCTTTGGTTTAAATAGACCTTTGTCGAGAATGCCAATAGCAAGAAGTTGTTCCTTATAGAGGACACAAATTTCCTCTTCATCAAGAGGTACTTTGTGATGATTCAAGAGGATAGAATGACCCTTGATAATTCTCTGTGCTTGAGTTTCATTAAGGATATAGTGAGGGAGGCAATCTAATGCGGCACTTGTGTCAATTAAGAGCCCATCGAGTGTTGAGAAGTTTTTTTCAAAAGAACGATTATTTTCATCTGTAGTATTTTTATTTGGCGGAATGGCCGCTTTTAGTTCCTCCCATGTAATGAGATCTTCTTCATCAAAAGGTGCGACGGCAATACGTCTTAAATCAGCAATATGCCCATAGCAACCGAGATCACGTCCCATATCGCGTGCTAAAGAGCGCACATAAGTTCCTTTTCCGCAGGTTATTTCAAAGACAGAATGCTCTTTGGTAGGCATTTCTAATAACTTGAAAGTTTCTATTTCCACTTCACGGGGCGGAATTTCAACAACTTCCCCTTCACGCGCTAAATCATAGGCACGATTTCCGGCAATTTTGATTGCTGAAAATTGTGGAGGTGTTTGCAAAATAACACCTGTATATTGAGGAAGAAGAGCAAGTATTTCTTCTTGTGTTGGACGTTTGAGAGAAGTTTTCGTTATTTCTCCTTCTAGATCATCTGTTGAGCGCTCTTGCCCCCAAGCAATATGAAAACGGTAAGTTTTTTTGCCTTGCATCACGTAAGGGACGGTTTTGGTTGCTTCGCCCAATGCAATAGGAAGGAGACCAGAAGCAAGAGGATCAAGTGTACCCGCATGTCCTGCCTTTTGAGCATGAAAGAGCCATTTGATTTGTGAGACAGCTTCTGTTGATTTCATTCCTTTTGGTTTATCAAATATGACCCAGCCAGAAACAGGACGCCCTTTTTTCTTGTGTTGCCGCGCCATATCTTTAATCCTCATCTGTATCGCTATGGTGAAGATCGCGTGCAACCTCAGGCGAGCGAAGGAGAGCATCAATTTTTGAAAAATTATCAAAACTATTATCAAGTCGGAAACGCAGTTCTGGCATATATTTCATTTGTCGCAACGCATGACTGATTTCTCCACGGAGAAAACGACTATGTTTATTGAGGGTATCAACAACATCGGTATGAGAAGCATTTTTAAGAGTGCTGAGAGGTGATACAAAGCAAGTAGCAATTTTTAAATCTGGTGACATGCGTACTTCAGAGACAGAAATAACAATATCTTTTAAGATATCATCAAGCAAAATATCACGCTGTAATATATGCGCTACTGCATGACGTACTTGCTCTGCTACTCTAAGTTGCCGTTGTGATGGTCCTGCATTTTTCATCAAAGTTTTATCCTTGCTACAAGATCTCTTTTTTTGACCATTTAGATAAGGAAAAAAAGATATTGTGTATAAAATCTAATAACTTTTTCTCATTTTATAACAGAATAAGGTTATTGGATTATTTTATAATGTGCGATTAATATGTTCGATACGGAAGGTCTCAATGATGTCTCCTGCGCGCATGTCGTCATAATTTTCAAAGGCTATTCCACATTCTTGACCACTTTGCACTTCACTGACTTCATCTTTAAAGCGTTTGAGTGTTTTCAGCTTTCCTTCGTGAATAACGATATTATCGCGGATAAGGCGAACACCGGCTCCTCGTTCTATTTTACCTTCTGTAACACGACATCCTGCAACTTTTCCAATTTTTGTAATGTTAAAGACTTCTAGAATTTCAGCATTACCAAGGAAAGTTTCACGCTGTTCTGGTGAGAGTAATCCAGACATGGCAGCTTTGATATCGTCAACAAGATCATAAATGATGTTATAATAACGAATTTCAATTCCTTGTGTTTTAGCAAAATCACGTGCCTGCTTATTGGCTCGAACATTAAAGCCAATTACAGCAGAGTTAGAAGCTTCCGCAAGAGAAATATCACTTTCGGTAATTCCGCCAGCACCAGAATGTACAATACGCGCACGAACCTCATCATTTCCGAGTTTTTCCAATGCTGAAGCAATTGCTTCAATTGATCCTTGCACATCCCCTTTTATAATAAGAGAAAACTCCTTAACACCAGTCGTTTGCAATTTTGTCATCATCTGTTCAAGAGAACCACGCGAACCAGTTTGCCGCGCAACAGCTTTATCACGTGCTAATCGTTGACGATATTCAGAAATTTCACGTGCTTTTGCTTCATGTGTGACAACAGCAAAACGGTCTCCGGCTTGTGGTGTTCCTTGCATTCCTAAAATTTCAATCGGTGTAGAGGGAACGGCTTCTTTGACATGGCGGCCATGGTCATCAATCAAAGCACGCACACGACCCCATTCATTTCCGGCAACTATAATATCAGAAGGGTGTAATGTACCTTTTTGAACAAGAACTGTTGCAACAGATCCACGTCCGCGATCCAATTTGGCTTCAATGATAACGCCTTCTGCAGTTCGTTGAGGATCTGCTTTCAGATCAAGCATTTCAGCCTGAAGAAGGATAGCTTCGAGAAGTTTATCAAGATTTTGACCAGTTTTAGCAGAAACTTCAACGTCCAAAGTTTCACCGCCCATAGTTTCAACAAACACTTCATGTTGTAGAAGTTCTGTACGTACTTTTTGTGCATTCGCAGCTGGTTTATCAATTTTGTTGATAGCAACAATGATAGGTACACCAGCAACTTTCGCATGATTGATTGATTCAATCGTTTGGGGCATAACACTATCATCAGCGGCTACAACGAGAACAGCAATATCAGTAACACGAGCTCCACGTGCACGCATAGCCGTAAATGCAGCATGACCAGGTGTATCAATAAAGGTAATTTTTTGACCGTTTTGTTCTACTTGATAGGCACCAATATGCTGCGTAATACCTCCTGCTTCGCCAGAAACAACATTTGCTTTACGAATAGCATCCAAAAGAGAAGTTTTTCCGTGGTCAACATGGCCCATAATGGTTACAACAGGGGGACGCTGCTGCATGTTTTGAGGATTATCTTTTATATTAAAGATACCTTCTTCTACGTCAGATTCTAAAACACGTTTAACAGTATGGCCAAATTCAACAGCGATGAGTTCGGCAACATCTGCATCAATAACATCGCCAGGTTTCATCATTTGTCCTTGTTTCATCAAGAATTTAATCACATCAACAGAACGCTCCGTCATACGTTGTGCGAGCTCTTGAATGGTAATCGTTTCAGGAAGAACAACTTCGCGAGAAATTTTTTCTCTTGGTTCTTGATTTTGTGCACGCTTAAACTTTTCCTGTCTACGCCGCATTGCAGCCATTGAGCGCCCACGTGCGTTTCCTTCTTCATCCAGTGCACTATTCAGAGTTAGCTTTCCGCGTCGCCGCTCATCAGCTCCTTTGACAACTTTTGGTACACGTATTTCTGATTTAGCAGGATTAGCACGTCGACTATGCCGTTCTTCCTCTTTATTGTCATCTATTTTGCGTTTTTCAATCACGGTTGTGTTTTTAGGCGCAATAGGAATATCTGTCTGTTCAATGAGAGGGGGAACAGGTGGAGTCTGTACTGGTGATATTTCTTCTTCTTGTTGGAGATGTATTTCTTTTTCTTTACTTTCTTGCTGTAAAATTTCTTCACGCTCTTTAGCGCGTCTTGCTTCTTCTTCGGCTTGTTCTCGCGTTATTCTTTCTTGGATATGTGCTTCTTCTAACGCGCGAAGTCTCGCTTCCATTTCAGTTGATGAAAGATTGCTTTTGGACACAGATTCTTGAGGCTTTTTTCCCTCAAAACGCGGTTTAGAACGCTGGGGGGCCACATGCGGCTTTGTAATGGGCTGTAGGGTTTCAGCTTTTTCATCAGGTCGCGTAATTTTACGCCGTTTGGTTTCGACAACGACAGCCTTCGTACGGCCATGACTAAAATTTTGTTTAACCGTGCTCGTTTCCAAGACAGACCTCTTGAGAGTTAGTGTCTTCTTGACGGTTGTTTTGTCGTTGTTATTTTCACTCATTGTACTTCCTTCACGGCTTGTGCCGTCATCTCACTAGACTTACTATGCTTGTCGTCACGATAGCTGATCAATTTACATGTCGTTTTGAGAAATCCTTCAGCAGCCTTTGTGTCCAGTAAGGCCGCGTGCATTACAGGATTAGAGCCAAAAGCCACTCGCATTTCATCACTTGTAAATAAAGATATGGTTTTTATAGTCCGATTTGTTTGTTGTTGTATTGAATGGATGGCCTGTGCAATTTTTCGTTTCCCATCTTCTGTTGTTTCTTTAGCATGAAGTACAAGAATAACTTTACCAGAGCGGATAGCAGCGTCAACCTTTGTTGCTCCCATAACAATTGCTCCCGCTTTTCGTGCCATGGAAAGGCTTGAAAGAGCGGCTTTTAGTAAAAGCGTATCAATAACATGCACAAGATTTGGTGCAACCTCAACATCTGTTTTAAAATTTCTATGAAAAGCTTTCTGTTTTATTGCTTTCTCAATAACAGCGTGATGGGCGGAAATCCAAACGCCACGCCCTGGTAAATTCGCTTTAAGATCAGGAACAATTTGGTTATTGGGACCAATAACAAAACGGATCAGCGTTTGTGCTGAAGCATTTTTTCGGGTCACAATGCAAGTCCGTTCATTCATTTAAAGTGTATCCACATCCAAATCATCTATTTTTTCATTTTCTGTAGAATTTTCATCTTCTACAGGATTTTCTGTAACAAGATCAGCTTGGTCTATCCAGCCTGCTTGTACACGTGCGGCTAAAACCATAGCTTCTGCATCTGCGCGTGTAATGTCAAAAGGGGTTAAAATACCAGAAAAATTCTGTGTTTGACCTTCTTTGCGTTCTCTCCAACCAGCTAAATCATCAACGGCATAGCCAGCAAAGTCTTCTATCGTTTTTACACCATCCTCACCTACAGCAACCAACATAGCACTTGTCATTCCAGGAAGTGTTCGCAATTCGTCAGAAACTCCGAGCTTTTTGCGTTTTTCATCAAGTTCTTTTTCTTGATGATCAAGATATTCGCGGGCACGACTTTGGATTTCAGCGGCGGTATCATGGTCAAAACCATCAATAGAAGCGATTTCTTCAAGATCAATATAGGCGATTTCTTCAATAGAAGAAAAACCCTCTGATGCCATAACCTGTCCGATCATTTCGTCAACCTCTAAGGCTTCCATAAACAATTTACTCCGTTCAGTAAATTCTTTTTGACGATTTTCAGATTCTTCCTTTTCCGTTAAAATATCAATGTTCCATCCTGTTAGCTGTGAAGCCAAGCGAACATTTTGCCCACGTCGTCCAATAGCAAGGCTAAGTTGATCATCTGGCACAATAACTTCAATCCGTTCAGCATCTTCATCAAGGATAATTTTAGAAACTTCAGCAGGTTGCAGTGCATTAACGACAAATGTTGCCGCATCAGGCGACCAAGGAATAATATCAATTTTTTCGCCTTGTAATTCAGCAACAACAGCTTGTACACGACTTCCTCGCATTCCAACGCATGCTCCAACAGGATCAATGGAACCATCGCGTGAAACAACGGCGATTTTAGCCCGTGAACCTGGATCACGAGCTACAGATTTGATTTCTATAATACCATCATAAATTTCTGGCACTTCCATAGTGAAAAGTTTTACCATAAATTGGGGATGTGTGCGTGAAAGGAAGATTTGCGGCCCACGCGTTTCACGGTGTACATCATTGACAAAAGCACGAATGCGATCTCCATAGCGGAATGATTCACGAGGAATTAATTCATCACGGCGCACAATAGCTTCACCGCGCCCTAGATCAACGATGACGTTACCATATTCCACACGCTTAACTGTACCAGAAATAATTTCACCAACTTTATTTTTGAATTCCTCATATTGCTGATCACGCTCTGCGTCGCGTACTTTTTGTACAATAACCTGTTTAGCAGATTGTGCTGCGATACGTCCAAAATCCATAGGAGGTAAAAGATCAGCAAAAAAATCACCAATTTTTGCTTCTGCTTGATGTTTGAGAGCATCAGACAAAGTAATTTCCGTTGTATAGTCTTCAACGACATCAACGATTTTAAGCAGGCGCTGTAATTTAATTTCACCTGTTTTAGAATTGATTTCAGCACGGATATTGGTTTCTTGACCATAACGAGAACGTGCTGCTTTTTGAATAGCATCAGCCATCGCAGAAATGACAATTTCACGGTCGATTGACTTTTCACGTGCAACAGCATCTGCAATTTGCAGAATCTCAAGCCTGTTAGCGCTTGTAGCCATCAATTTTCTCCTTCTTTGTGCCACACGATGGGTATTCCCCTGTGATATTATTTTTTGAAATTGAGCGTCTGTATAGAGTCGTTAGCGTTCTCTTCGGCAATGAATTGTTGACTTAAATCTTTATTTTGTTTCAATGCATCGCGAATAAGCTCATCGGTAAGCACTAAATGTGCATTTATGATATCACAAAAGGAAATAGGGGTATACATGGCTTCTCCATAAGCAGCTTTATCGGTGTTTAAAATAAATCCATCTTGCGTGATATTTGTAAGTGTCCCGCGAAATTTTCGGCGCCCATCAATTATTATTTTTGTTTCAATTTTTGCAAGATGCCCTTGCCAATGAAAAAAATCAGATTTTCTTACCAATGGACGATCAATTCCAGGTGATGAAATTTCTAAATGATATTTGCGTTCAATAACATTTTGGACATCAAGGAGTGGGGAAACAGTTCGACTAACAGTTTCACAATCTTCTATGGTCATAGAACCATCGGCACGTTCAACCATAATTTGAAGTGTTAAACCATTTTGACCAAGAAGTTTTACACGAACCAAACGAAAACCTAAAGGTTTAAGTAGTGGTATGACAAGAGCAGCAACCTGTGCTTCGATACCCTCTTCTTCAAACAAGCGCGGTTCGTCAAGATTGCTTATTTTTTCAGCTTCGTTCATACATTTTATCCAAGTTGTTTTCATCAGTTTTATGATATTAAAAAAGAGCGGGTCCAACGGCCCACTCTTCATCATAAGACCAAGAATTTAACTATTGATACTCTTAAATTCAAAATTTTTCAAGTTGTTTATGAGAAAAGCGCTTGATCATTTATTTCTTGATAAAGGTAAGATAGGCAGGCGTTCGTCCTTCGCGTAAAGCTTTTGCTTCATAGCGGGTTCCACTCCATAGTGGATAAGGGAGTTTCCAGTCTTGAGGGCTTTCTGCTTTCCATTCAAAGTGATCATGTTGTGCACAATGGTACAAAGTCCAGTTTACATAACTGTCTATATCGCTAGCAAAGCGAAAAAATTTCCCTATTTTAAGAACACGAGCAAAACGGTTAAGATTTTTTATGTTGATGAAACGTCGTTTCCAGTGTTTCTTTTTCGGCCAAGGATCAGGATAGAAGAGGTCTATTCCATCAAGCGAGTTATCAGGGAGCCAATCAAGGAGGCGTGTAGCATCATCATTATAGAGGCGAAGACGATTTTGATGGTTTTGATGCTGTTCAAGAGACAACAATATTTTTGCCATGCCATTGATAAAGGGCTCGACGCCGATAAAACCAGTTTTTGGAAAATATTCCATTTCATGAAGTAAATGTTCACCTCCACCAAAGCCGATTTCAAGTCGAATTTCTCTTACTTTGCTTGAAAATAAGGATGTAAGGTTTGAAGGAGGAGGAACATTTAAATCAATATTAAAATTGGGGAGAAGCATTTTTATACGTGTAAGCTGACTGTTTCGAAGTTGTTTTCCTTGTCGGCGTCCAAAAAATGCTTCACTCTTACGTATATTATGTTTAATCATGGGATTTGGATCATTGTTTGAAGCGTTTTCACGAGATCAGTTTTTTCCCATGAAAACGAACCATCGTTTTTTGGTTTACGACCAAAGTGACCATAGGCAGCTGTTTTTGCATAAATAGGTTTATTGAGGTCAAGATGTTTTCGAATGCCGGTAGGTGAAAGGTCCATTATTTTGCGGATGGCTGCTTCAATAACTTTTTCATCGACTTTTCCTGTTCCATGAAGATTAAGATAAATAGATAAAGGTTGTGCGATACCAATTGCATAGGAGAGTTGAATGGTGCATCTCTCTGCTAAATGAGCAGCAACAATATTCTTAGCCAGATAGCGTGCCGCATAGGCAGCAGAACGATCAACTTTTGTTGTATCTTTTCCTGAAAAAGCACCGCCTCCATGGGGTGCTGCACCTCCGTAAGTATCCACAATAATTTTGCGTCCCGTTAATCCGGCATCGCTTTGAGGTCCTCCAATAACAAATTTTCCTGTTGGGTTAATATACCAACTGCATTGAGCTGCAATGGGAATGTCATGTAAAGCTTGGCGAATGTAAGGCTCAACCACTGTACGTACTTTATTGGAATCCCAGCTTTCATCAAGGTGCTGCGTTGAAAGAACGATGGATGTGACCTCTATTGGTTTTCCATTTTTATAGCGTATGGTTATTTGGCTTTTAGCATCTGGTCCTAATTTTCCAGTTTCTCCCTCTCCTTTATGTCGGGCTGCGGCAAGAAGTTTGAGAATTTTATGCGCATAATAAATTGGTGCAGGCATGAGATCAGGTGTTTCACGGCAAGCATATCCAAACATGATGCCTTGATCACCTGCTCCTTCTTCACCGTGCCGATCCGTAGCATTATCAACCCCTCTTGCTATATCAGCTGATTGGGGGCGCAAAAGAACATCAATTTTAACAGTTTTCCAATGGAATCCTGCTTGTTCATAGCCAATGGTACGAATAGCACGGCGCGCTGCTGTACGAAAACGTGTAGGATTAATGAGTGGAAAGCTAGTTTCATCGTAGATGAATTCTTTATTTTTATCTTTTTTTAATAGCGTATCGGGAACACGTACTTCACCAGCGATAACAACACGGTTGACACTGACGAGAGTTTCACAGGCAACGCGTACTAACCATGGATCAGTACCAGTCTTTTCAGCTTCTTTATAGATCATATCAACGATTTCATCGGAAATACGATCACAAATTTTATCAGGATGTCCTTCCGATACCGATTCGCTCGTAAAAAGATAATCTTGATGCGGCATAGGAACTCCTTCAAAAAAGAAAACCAACGATTTAATTAATTGCTTACTAAAGTCGCTACCATTTGCTAATTCTGTAGCAAATCGTCAATGCAAATTTATATGAATAAAAGAGAAAAGATATAATTTTAATTTATAACTTATTTGTCACATCTTCCTCAGAAAGTGCTTTTGCCAAGTCAATAATTTTTCGACGCACTTTAGCATCAGATATATTTGTAAAAGCGCGCATGAGCTGAATCCCTTCGCTGCTAGAACAAAAGTCTATAAAATTGTGATCACTTTCGGCAAAACCCTCTACTTGTTGGGAGGTAATACCTTTATCAAAAAAGTAAGAAACAGGAACATCCATAATTTCTGCTATCGCTTGAAGACGACTGGCACCAATACGGTTTGTTCCTTTTTCATATTTTTGGATTTGCTGAAAAGTAATTCCTAATTTTTCACCTAGTTTCTCTTGAGTGAGTCCTAAAATATTACGACGTAAACGGATACGAGTTCCAACATAGATATCTATAGGGTCAGGTTTTTTTCTAGTTTCGGTCATAATGCAACTCTTTATTTCCAGCACTTTTCTTCTAAATCAACATCATATTTATGCGAAGCTGATTTATCATATAATTAAAACAATATGTAATATTTTTTCCCAATACTACTGGTACACGCAACATAATGCCGTACAAAGGGCACTTGAATCATTTAAGCTGTTTTGTAGAACCAAAACCAACACGACACAATAGCATAAGGATGAATAAGATAAAAGTAGAGAAAGTTCTGTATTCATTGCTTCCTATAGGGGTAATGGATGATGGAACTTGTGAATCAATAATGCCCACAGCATTTTGTCGAAGAGCTACAACGATTCGTCCATAAGAATCAATAACAGCTGATATGCCATTATTGGCTGCCCGTATGAGGGGGATTCCCAGTTCAACGGCACGAAGCTGTGCTTGTTGAAGATGTTGATAGGGTCCAGGTGTTACACCAAACCATGCATCATTTGTAATATTAATAATTGCTTGAGGTGGGGAGCCTTGAAAAGTCATTTCATGGGGAAATATTGCTTCATAACAAATTAAGGGTAGATAAGAAAATCCGTTTGGCATTGTAACAATTTTGCGCACACTTGCAGTACTATATCCACCAATATTATCGGCAAGGGTACGCAATCCAATTTTTTTCAATAAATTCTGATAAGGAAGATACTCACCAAAAGGAACCAAATGAAGTTTATCGGAGGTATTTAAAATATTACCTTGAGCATTAATGACTGCAATTGTATTAAAATATTGTGTTTGGGAATGAGGTAGATCATTGCTGGCGCGTATTGCTCCGATAATAGCCCATTGTTTAGGTTTTAAAAGAGAGGCAATGCGCATTGTGATAGATGAGTTATCATAAAGAAGGTAAGGAACGGAAGCTTCCGGCCATATGATAAAATCGGGTTCTGAATTTTGATCGGTTGTTGGTGTTGCACTTAGCTTCATATGCGCTTCCAACATAGCTTCTCGTGTATTATCACGCAATTTTATATTTTGTTGGATGGACGGTTGAACAATACGCACCCAATAAGCACTTTTTTGATCTTCAGCTGTGTTTTCTATAGTATGAAGACGATAAAACCCAAAACCACAGTGAATGAATATAAGTGATAAGCAAAGAGAAAGTGCCACTTTCTTTTTTTCATTCGTTAATAAAACAGTTGGCAAACTGTAGGCTAAGACAGCAAGAATATTCATTCCGTAAAGTCCTACGATTGCATCAGATTGCATGAACATTGGGGTTGGCATGGCTGTATAGCCAAGAGAATTCCATGGAAATCCTGTGAATAAAAACGCACGCAACCACTCGGATAATCCTAATGCAAAGGCTAAAACAAAAAAGCGTGCTATTCCTTTTGTCCATAATAAACCGACAATGAAACCAGAAAAAAACCAATAAAGAGAAAGGTAGAGTGGAGGGAATAAAATGGCTAATGGGACTGCCCAACCAAAAGAATCTGGATCTGTTAACAAAGCATTGCATAGCCACCAAAGGCCGCAAATAAAATAACTAAAACCAAAGGTTCCACAGCTTAAAGCGTAAGTAAAAAAATGTTTTTTATTGTTTTTGGTGGCCCGTATTGAGTCAAGTAAAACAATAAAGAGAGGGAAAGTTAAAAAGCAAAGAGGTGTTAAATAAAAGGGTGGAAGTGCAAAAGAAGTAAGAGCACCACACAGAAATATCCATGCTTGGCGCTTCCAGCCTGTAACAGAGAACAAAAAAACGATGAAATTGTTTAAAAACGCTGGACTATTCTTTAGGGATGGCATTGTTCTCAAGATTCTCATTTTTGGGAATGCGAAAAATGCGCAATCGTTTAATCCGGCGTTTATCAGCTTCTAAAATACGAAATCTATAGCCAGGTACAGCTTCGACAATTTCACCTTTAGCAGGAATGCGATCAAGAATGGAGACGATCAAACCACCAATAGTATCAACTTCATCACCATATTCCCCTACGATAAAATCAGGACCAAGAGCTTTCTCCACATCTTCTAGTTCAGTTCTTGCATCAACGAGCCATTTATTATTTGGTTCACGTACGATAGCATTGTCGACATTATCATGTTCATCTTCGATATCCCCAACGACTAACTCAACAATATCTTCCATTGAAACGAGACCATCTGTTCCTCCATGTTCATCAATAACTAAAGCCATTTGAGTTCGTGTAGTTTGCATCCGTGTTAATAATTTGCTCGCAAGCATAGAACTGGGAACAAAGAGAACTGTTCGGATCAAATCCAATTCACCGATTGGAGTATGCAAGTCTGTATGGTTTAATTGAAGCAAATCGGATTTTTGTTCGGTTTTTGTTGGGTTGATAATAAAGCGAGTGATGTAGTTAAGAATATCGCGGATATGGATCATGCCGCGCGGATCATCTAAAGTTTCAGCATAAACGGGTATACGAGAATGACCAATTTTTGCAAAACATTGAAGGGTTTCTCCAAGAGAGGTGTTTATTTCTAATGCTTCGATTTCAGAACGAGGTATCATAACATCATCCACGCGTGCTTCACGTAAGCGTAAAATGTTATGCAGCATAGTACGTTCTTCAGGTGAGAAGAGGGCGGTATCTTTTTCATTGTTAGTCGTGAGTGCAACGGTAAGATCATCGCGCAGTGACGTAGATGCACAATTACGACCCCGTAAGAATGAAAATAAATGATTCATCAGGGAATATTTCTCTGTATGATTCGTCTGTTGAGAGGGGTCTTTTTCATTATTAGAAGATGCTTGACTATTATTTTGTGCATTTATTTTGTTTGCCATGGTTTTGAAATCTTTTAGACTTTCTTTTTATAACAGATAAATAAGAGGCTTTAAATGGTATGCTGGTAATATTGATTTTAAAAGTTAAATTTTATCATTGATAGACAATTATGCGTAAGGATCTTTTATGGAAAGCTTTTGAAGAATTTCTCTTTCGAGCTTTTCCATTTTATATGCTTCATCATCAGTTTCATGGTCATAACCAAGCAGATGTAAGATACCATGAACAATCATATGCGTTAAATGATCTTGAAATGTTTTTCCTTCTTTCTCTGCTTCGAAAACAACAGTTTCTCGGGCAATAATAATATCACCGAGCATGGGACCAGGTTGATTTCCAGCTTTAAGTGGAAAAGCAGGAAAGGATAATACATTAGTGGATTTGTTTTTGTTGCGCCATTGTGCATTGATTTGTGCCATATGTTCATCATCCGTAAAAAGCAGGCTAATCTCGCTTACAACATTTTCCAATGAAACATGATGCATAGTCGCCATTAATGCTTTTTCAGTGATATTATAAAGCATTTTCTCATCATTCCACCCTGCGCTTTTAATCATTATATCAATAATAATCATGATGAATCAAATTCATTTTTTAATGCATCGCATGCGAATGATTTTTTTTTATTTTGTATTTCGGAATCACGATCATAAGCACGAACGATAGCAGCAACAAGTGGGTGGCGTACAACATCTTTTTCATCAAAATGCACAATTGCAATATTTTCTACATTTGAAAGAATGCGAATTGCTTCAATGAGACCTGATTTTTGCCCTGTAGGCAAATCAATTTGGCTTACGTCACCGGTAACAATCATACGCGTTCCTTCTCCAAGACGTGTGAGGAACATCTTCATTTGCATGGGGGTAGTATTTTGTGCCTCATCAAGAATAACAGCAGCATGGGCAAGTGTTCGTCCGCGCATAAAGGCGAGAGGAGCAATTTCTATGACACCAGAAGCTAAAATGCGTTCTATTTTTTCAGCGGGCATCATATCATAAAGAGCATCATAAAGTGGTCGTAAATATGGGTCGACTTTTTCTTTGAGATCACCGGGAAGAAAACCAAGATGTTCTCCAGCTTCAACAGCTGGACGTGAGAGAATAATTCGCTCAATGATACCACGTTCTAGAAGCATTGCAGCATGAGCAACAGCAAGATACGTTTTTCCTGTTCCTGCTGGTCCTACACCAAACACAAGTTCAGTATGCTCCATAGCGCTTATGTAAGCGTCTTGTGTTGGAGTTCTTGCATGAATTATTTTTTTATGGGTACTCAACCGTGCTGGTATACGTTTCGTTGCAGATTTGTGTGTTATTGTGTCTTCTTTCTGCTTCTTTGGTATATTTGCCATAGCAATCGCTCCTTTTATATCTGATAAAGTGAGCTCTTGATGTGTTTTGGCACGTTCATAAAGCTGCTGCAATACATATTGCGCACGTTTTATAACAGAAATATTTCCACGGATTAAGACTTCATTACCACGCGGATGAATACTAAGTTCGAGTTTTTTTTCGATATAAGCGAGATTTTCGTCAAATTTACCAAAAACTGCTTTTGCATATTTATTATTTTCGAAAATCAAAACAACTTGGCTCACATCTGAAGCGCTTGTTTGTTTCAAGGTATCAGCCTTTTCAAGGGACATATTTACTTTTTCTTTAATACGCTTTATTTTTTCGGTTGAAGCTTTCAGCCTATTCTCCATATCTACATAAACATTGCACATTTTGTTAAGTAAACTTTATAAAAGACAATTTTTACAAAAAGTGCACGCTTTAGATGTAATCATTTTCTTTTAAAATAAAAGAGTTTTCAAAAATATTTATTTTTGAACAAGGTGTTAGAGGCATGTTTATCTATTTGTCACTTCACCAACAAAACTGTTTGAGCTGGCATTTTTAATATGAATTTCTATCACGCTACCTGTAGAGGCTTCTGTATCGACAACAACAGGTAAAAGCCAAGGGGAACGCCCTACCATTTGCCCTGAGTGACGTCCAGGTTTTTCGATGAGAACGTTCGTTTTTTGATCAATTTTAGAACGCAAAAACGCATTTTGTTGCTCAAGGAGAAGGGCTTGTAAATGTTGAAGTCGGGAATCTTTTACAGATTCATCAACATGATTTTTCATTGTGGCTCCCACTGTTCCAGGACGGGGGGAATATTTAAAAGAATAAGCTGAACTGTACTGTACTTGTTGAATAAGTTTAATGGTTTCTTCAAAGTCTTCATCTGTTTCTCCTGGAAACCCTACAATAAAATCGCCTGAAAAGGCAATATCTGGCCGTGCGTTTCGAATTTTTTCGATAAGATGAAGATAATGAGAGCTTTTGTGTTGTCTGTTCATGGCTTTTAAGATGCGATCTGAACCTGATTGAACAGGAAGATGGAGGTAAGGCATTAACATATCAAGATCTCGATGCGCGGCAATAAGGCTATCATCCATATCACGTGGGTGGCTGGTTGTGTAACGCAAACGCTTTAAACCATTGAGTTTTGCAAGATGATAAAGAAGATCGCCAAGACGCCAAGTTTTGCCATCAGCACTTTGTCCATGCCAACCATTGACATTTTGTCCAAGCAGCGTAATTTCTTTGACACCCGCTTCGATGAGTTGGCGGGCTTCCTCGGTAATTTGCTCGACAGACCGTGATATTTCAGCACCGCGTGTGTAAGGAACAACACAAAAAGTGCAAAATTTATCGCAACCTTCCTGTACTGTTAAAAATGCGCTAACACCTCGTTTTCTTACCGCATGTTTATTATGGGGCGGCAAATGAGCAAATTTATCTTCAACAGCATAGTCTGTTTCGATAATTTTTTTTCCTTGTTTTGCTTTTTCTAACAATTCTGGCAAGCGATGATACATTTGCGGACCAATAACAAGATCCACTGTTGGAGCACGGCGCAAGATTTCACTTCCCTCAGCTTGTGCAACACAACCTGTTACACCAACCATCAGGGGTTTATCAGGTGTGCGCTCTTGACGCATAACGCGCAAACGACCAAGATCAGAATAAAGTTTTTCTGCTGCTTTTTCACGAATATGACAGGTATTAACAAGAATAAGATCGGCATCATTGGGAATTTGTGTTGTCACATAGCCTTGCGAACTGAGGCTATCAGTCATCCGTTGGCTATCATAAACATTCATTTGACATCCATAGGTTTTGATAAAAACCTTTTTAGGAGCAACAGGAGGCGTATTTTTAGGATTTACTTTATTCATAGCGCATGTGTAAATGTTTTTTACACAAATCTCAATCTATTTGCTTAAAAGTTTTTTGCATGATAATTGCATCACCACGACCATTTTTTGACGCGTAGTAGGCAAGACGTTCAGAAATTTTTTGAAATTCAAAGCGTTGATAAAGGTTCAAAGCAGAAAGATTTGTGGCTTCTACTTCCAAGAATAATTTTATAGCGCCCTTGTCGTGAAGATGGTGAACTGTACGATCGATAAGAAAGGTACCAATTCCTTGTTGACGATAATGAGGATGAACAGCAATTGTGATGATTTCTGCTTCATCAAGGATGAGACGGCATAGGCAAAAGCCTAAAATTTGATCAGAGCGATCAATGAGAAAAACTTTGTATCCGAAGATAGAGTGATCTGTTAAGAAATTATCAAAAGCTTGTTTTTCCCAAGAAGGGGTAAAACAATGTTGATGAATTTGATGAAGAGAAGCACTATCATTAACTTGTAGCGGAGCAATTCCAAAAATCTTTTTTGTCAATGAAAATTTGGGCATTATTTTTTTTGTGGCAAAGCAAAATTGGTTTGTTGTTTTGCATCAGCGCTGCGTAGATAGAGTGGGCGAGGCGAATTTTTTGATTGTTTGTTTGCAGCAAGATAAGCATAGTTTACAATATCGGCCGCTTCGCAGGGGATTTTTTCTAGGACAATTTTTTCGTGTATTTTATGGTTTTTAATATGTTCCATAACGACATCAGCAGCTGGGCCAGTCAGTCGGGTTTTTTTGGGCAAATCTTCGAGGATATTTTCAATTGTTTTTAATCCCGGCTCTCCCAAAGGTGTGAGATCATTATGAAAATTTTGATGGTAGAACATTCCTCTCCCTGCTTCAATGACAACAGTAATTGCCGATACTGTACTTTTACTGTTTATGACTTGTGCTGCTAACGCTTCAAGAGCACTCACTCCAACAGCTGGTATTTCAAGTGCTAATGCCAAAGCGCGTGCTGTTGCAACACCGACACGTACACCAGTAAATGATCCAGGTCCAATATTGACAGCAATACGCTCAACTTGATCAAGCGTCATATCGGCTTGTTTCATTATTTGTGTAATCTGCCCAATAATTTTTTCGGCATGTCCTTTGTTCATGCGTTCATTGATACGCGCAATAACAGATTTATGACGAATAAGCGCAACAGCACAATAAATTGAAGCAGTATCTATAGCAAGGATAAGCATAAAAATATTTTAGTTGAATAAAACGATAAATAAAAGTCCTGCTGTATTTTTAATCTTTTCATTATCGTATATTTCATTTGTAAGAAAGTTACTAGTGCCAATAAGCAACAATATCTTTTTATGAGATAGAACGAGATGTTAATTTAATCCCTATTATTTCACTTTTTGAATGAGTACCTTGAGTATTGTATGATTCTCTTATTTTAAATTTACTTATGGTGAAACAATTAAATTTATTAGCTTGTATATTACAAGCGGAGTTAGCGTATGAATCAAAACTCCTTTCACGAATCATTTAAATGTAAGGGTTGTCACAACTTTTAAGCTATCAAATAGTACGTTGATGCCACTTGTATCACATAGTAAGTAAAAGTAATTTAAAAGAGGAAAAGTCATGACCTCACATTTTTTCCAAATAAGAATATATTTTATCAGTCTTTGTATAAAAACCTCAGCGTAATGAGAGCAGATGAAAGAAATGGTATTGTTTTGTATGAGTTACGTATTTTGATACTACCCCGTTGCAAATCATTATGGACTGAAAAGCAAAATTGACAGTTTTCACTTAAATATCAGCTCTTTCAATTTTTTGTATAGAATAATGGGCAATATTTTAGAACTTTTTCTGGTTTATGAAAGAACTGATTTTAATAATAATGAGGACTTTGGGTTGATTGCATACTACGTTGAAAAAATAATAATCAATGCACATTTTAAAATGTTATATGATTTAAATCATTCAATTGTATCATAATAAGGCTACAAATACCGAGAATAATTATGGAGCAGGTTGAAGCCAAAATGACGCGCCATCCTGCTTTTTTTAGTGATCGGATATCAACACCTAATCCTAGTGCAGCCATTGAGATAACAGTAAACAACTGGGCAATAAATTTGATGGGATTGATAGCCTTTTCAGGGATAAGACCACTTGAGCGAACAAGCATCATGATAATAAAGCCAATGATAAACCATGGGACGAGGGTATGTAAACGCAAGCGTGTTTCTGCTGATCGGCGATAAATGATTGATAGAGTAAAAATAACAGGGCCTAACATGAGAACCCGTACTAATTTGACAATTGTTGCAATTTGAACACTTAGAAAAGAGATAGGTGCTGTTGCTGCTAAAACCTGTGGTACAGCATACACAACCATGCCAGCAAGCACACCATATTGGCTAAATGACAAATTCAGAGATGGATGTAAAAAGGGTAGAAATAAAATAATAAGAATTCCTAAAAGAGCAGTGAAGGCAATTGACGCGGCTACATCGTCATGTTTTGCTTTTATAACAGGTGCAACGGCGACAATAGCTGAATTGCCACAAATAGCATTCCCACAAGCGACCAGCATTGCCAAATGTGTAGAAAGCCCGAAAAGTCGGCCGATGGCAAAGCTCAGGATAATCGTTACGAATATCACGAATATGATACTAGCAAGCAAATTCCAGCCAGCTGAAAGGACTGCGTTAATGCTAATGCTTGCTCCTAGAAGAACGATAGCAATTTCGAGAAGTGTTTTTGCACAAAAGGTGATACCTTTTTGAAAATATGTTGGCAAAGAAAAACAACTACGGATAATTGATCCTAGAAGAATTGCCAAAACAAGGCTTTCAAGCCACGCTTCCGTGAAAAACTGTTTTTCTACAACTTCTAAGCCATAAGCTAAGGCTGATATGAGTAAACATACTAAAATACCAGGACCAAAGTCGTTTAAAAGTGAGAGATTTTTCTTTATCATTTTAATATTCCCCCGTCATTAAAGAGCTAAAGGTTAAGAAGAAAAAGTTTTAAAGATTTGTTCTTGCTTGTACAGCTGCTGCTAAAGTTCCATCATCAAGATAATCAAGCTCACCTCCTACAGGAACACCATGAGCAAGTCGCGTAATTTTAACTGGAAAATTAGAAAGCTGATCAGTGATATAGTGAGCAGTTGTTTGACCTTCGACAGTCGCATTGACAGCAAGAATAATCTCCGTAATAGGGTTTTGTACAACACGCTGTATTAAGGTGGCAATGTTGAGTTCGTCAGGACCTATTCCATCTAAGGGGGAGAGTCGTCCACCCAACACATGATAACGTGCGGCTAAAGTTTTTGCGCGCTCAAGGGCCCACAGATCAGCAATATCCTCAACAACGATGATTGTTGTATCATCGCGGCGCAAATCTGTACAAATTGAACAAGGATCAATGGTATCGACATTTCCACAAACAGAACAAATGCCGACTTTTTCGATAGCTGCTTGTATAGCCGCTCCTAAAGGCTCCAGCAAAGTCTCCTTTTTTTTGATAAGATGCAGTGCAGCACGACGCGCTGAACGTGGACCAAGACCTGGTAACCGTGATAAAATCTGAATGAGACGTTCAATCTCAGGTCCTGCAATGTATTTAGACATATTTTTGTCCCACGGAAAAAATCCGTTTCATTAAAATGGAAGCTTGAAACCTGATGGGAGTGGTAGCCCTGCCGTTATACTTTTGGTTCTTTCTTCTATTGCGATTTCGATTTTTGTTCTTGCTTCATTATAAGCTGCCATAATGAGATCTTCAAGAATTTCAGCTTCTTCAGGTTTGAGTAATGAAGGATCAATTTGAATTGCTGTTATAATATTTTTGCCATTTAAAGTGATATTGACGAGACCACCCCCTGCAGTGCCCACAGCTTGCAGATTAGCTATTTCCTCCTGAATCTTCTGCATTTTTTCTTGCATTTCTTTGGCTTTTTTCATCATGCTCATCATTTCACGCATAGGAATAGGTATCCTTATTCATCATTGATATCATTTTTATTTTTAAAAATATCAGCATTTTTAAAGGTATTGGAGAGTAAATCAAGATCATTTTCTTCTTTATTGAGTCGAATATCGACAATTTTTGCTTCTGGGAAATGATTGAGGATTTTCGCAATATCAGGATCTGTTTCTGCATTAGAAAAAAGAGTCTTTTGAATCGCTATACTTTCCTCCTGTAAGGTTGGGCCACCTCCTTCATTAACAAAAGTTATTGTCCAGCGTTTTTCTGTCCATTGAGATATCTTTTTTTCTATATCATGAGCAAGAAATTGTGGGGTATTTTCAGAAAGTCTTAAGGTAATATGCCCAGCTTCAAAAGAAACAGGATGAACAAATTCTTTAATAAGGAGTTTGAAAGGAGTGTCATTATGCTGTTCGGCTAATTGAACAATATCGTGCAAAGAATTAATCACGAGAGTTTTAGGTTCAGTAATCTTTTCTGTTGTTTGCGTGACAGAATGCGATAAATTTACAATCTTTTCAGAAAGATCAGTAGATGGAGAAGTTTCTAGAATTTCTGTTACTTCTTGGGCGTTGATTTTGTCATAGTTTTGATTTTTAACTAAATTTTCCGGTTGTAAGGAATGATCTAATTGGTTTTTCAAAGAGCTTTTTAAATCTGATTGATCGGGTAATGTATTTGAAACGCTCGAGGAAGCAAGGGCTCCGATCATTGTTTCTTTTGTTATATTATTTGCATTTGTAGATTCTTGATGAGAAGAGTTTTTAACCAGTGTGAGAGGCGTTTTTTCTTGCGTAAGCTTTTTTAAAGCCTCATCAAGAGTTGGTAAGTCAGCCGTGTGAGCAAGACGAATTAAAAGCATTTCAGCGGCTTGAAGAGGACGTGCAGTTTGATTAACTTCCTGTAAACCTTTGAGTAACATTTGCCAGTTTCGGGATAAAATAGGAACGGAAAGTTTTTTTGAAAAGTCTAAACTTCTTAAACGTTGTTCTTCAGTTAGAGAGAAATCTTCCACTATTTCTGGTGTAAAACGTAAACGTGTGACCAGATGATTAAAATCGGCTAGTTCTGTCAATATAGTAAGAGGATCAGCACCTGCTTCATATTGACTGCGTAATTCATGTAACGCATTGACAACATCGCCCTTCATAATAAATTCAAAAAGATCAATGATACGTGCTTGATCCGCTAATCCTAACATTGTACGCACCGCAATAGCATTAACATTGCCATTGCTATGGGCGATTGCTTGATCAAAAATGGATAATGCATCACGTGCTGATCCTTCTGCAGCACGGGCAATCATAGAGAGTGCTTGATCTTCTACTTCTACCTTTTCATATTTCGCAATTTGACGCAAATGTGCACTCAAAGCTTTTGATTCAATACGTCGCAAATCAAAACGTTGGCAACGCGAAAGAATTGTAATAGGAACTTTGCGAATTTCTGTTGTGGCAAAAATAAATTTCACATGGGACGGTGGTTCTTCAAGAGTTTTCAATAAACCATTAAAGGCTTGTGTTGAGAGCATATGTACTTCATCTATAATATAAACCTTATAGCGTGCAGAAACAGGACGATAGCGTATTTGTTCAATAATTTCACGAATATCATCAATGCCCGTATGAGAAGCGGCATCCATTTCTATAACATCAATATGGCGTCCTTCGATAATTTGTGTGCAATGTTCTCCAAGAGAGTCCAATACGGTTGTTGGTTGATCAATATCTTTTGTTTTATAATTAAGCGCACGTGCCAAAATACGTGCTGTTGTGGTTTTACCTACGCCACGAATCCCTGTTAACATCCACGCTTGTGCAATACGACCTTTTTCAAAGGCGTTGGTGAGAGTACGCACCATAGCTTCCTGACCAATGAGGTCAGAGAAGTTTTTTGGTCGATATTTACGAGCAAGAACACGATAGGCTGTTTCTACCGGTAAATTTTCCATGAGTATTTCCAACTTCGAAGTTCTTTATGCGTACATTTTGATAATACAAAAGCATAGATCAATACTGTAGTCTCATATAAAAGGATTTTTTCTTAATCAAATTATTTATGGGACAATTTGTTTAAAAATAACAAAACCCCTTTATTTGCTGCATACAAATGCTGCTCTGAAGATTAAAAATACCTCGCTAAAAGACAGCATAAAAAATAATTTCTTCAGCAAAATAGGAGGTTGGAACGATGACCCGTACCAGAACTCGTTGGGGCTGCTTCTTTCCAGACCTGACCCAGTTGGCGAGTAGTTCGTCCACCACCAACCTCCCAAGCTCATATTGTCGATTTGGAATGAAAAATCAAGATCAGAAACGAAAAATATCCTAAGAACGACGAAGAATTTTCCTTTGCGTTTAATTTATTGACATATAAACAACAAAGAGATTGTGGATTTACCAGTTTTTATAGCAGTAGCTCTTCATATTTATTTGGTATGAAAATATTTTTTCGCTTAAGATAGTCTGAATGTATAATTATTCTCATTCGCTGAAACATGTAAGAGTTTTAGGATAGATACATCTGTTCTAAAACTACGAAATTGTATCATCAAAAATTTACAATAGTCAAAGAAGCAAATAAAGCAGATAGATCATGTAATTGGCTAACATTCGAAAGTTAGGGGGAAGAGTGCTATTTAAAGAATTATAAAATATTGCTTTAATGGTGTTTCTCATCTCACACAAAACAGAACATCCCAAACAGAACAACTTAATGTTTTACATTCACAGGCTTTTTAAAGAGCTATTGCTCAATACTCTTAACTATATTTCAAACGCCACTCATAATAGTATACATGCTTCCCTTGAGTTATAAATCTATTGTTGCACTACCCTCTTTATGCTTAATACAAAGTATAAATTTTAGCCCTCATGCTATTTAACAACTCCCAATGTTGCGATCCCTTGTACTTGAGAGGCTTTATAAGAAGCATTTTTATTCCTTTTTTTAATCGTTTTTACTCACACACCAATCCCATTTGTAACTTTCGAGGAAACGATTTTAATGGATTCAATATGAGATTTAAGATGGGAGGATCTTACTTTATTCGTGGTTTTAATTCAGTGTAAGAAAATCAAAGTTTTATAATGATAAGCCAGTATCTTAAATATCTTATAAGAGCACCACCTCTTTTAACATAATATAAATATATAAATACTGAGTAGATGTTATCGCTCTTTTTTTGCGTGCTTGTTCTTTTAATTAAAAAACATTGATGTTCATCACAAGGTGGGTCAATATATGAAGTTTCATTATTTGAGAAAAGATTTCATATATTTTTTAAGGGGCTGTACTCATACAAGAGGAGATGCAACATTCAACGCTATAGAAATAAGGGGATACTGATTTTATAAGCATAAAAATGGTTCTTATTCGATATAAGCGACATTTTATAGTTTCAAATAATATATTCTTTAATAAGGAGGGAAAAGCGAGATAATTTTTATAAAAAGCTGAATGAGTATGACTTAAAGTGCAGTGAGGAATGCATCTGTAGAGCAAATTTTACTTTTCCGTTTATCTAAGTGATTTGGGTACGATGTGCTTTATATCACTTAAAATGAAGCAGTTGCGAAGAGAGAAGCATATTCTTATTAAAAAAATAGCTCTGATAGTAGAAAATCCAGAACAATTTAAATTTAGTCTTTTAGTTTTCGCAAAAGTTCCTTAATATCTAACCTTATGAGCAACTTAAGGTTTGCCATATTAGGATAAAAACACCTCTTCAGCGATAAGTTTTAATGGCTCATTATGCTGTATTTTGAAAAAAATAACTGAAAAAAAATAAATCTACTAAAGTTTAGATGTTATAGAAATATTGTTAATCATAATCTCCTGTGTCACAATTTGTTCCAACAACTTTTTTCTTCGTAATATTTTTAAAAATATAATGTCCTGACGAAGGAAAACTTATATGAAGAGATTTTATATTTTTTAGGATAAAGATCTTCTTTTCTTTATCATGGGTTATTTTTTTTTCATCATCAACAGCAATTCTCAATTTGTTTAAATCAGAAGGGGTAGAGTACGATAAAGTAAAGGATACTTTCTTTGGTTCAAAGATACTACAAGAGTATTCAGCTCCTTGATGGATTGTATCGGATGGGATGATCACAACACTTTCATCCAGCCCAAAATTCCATTTTCTCTCACCAAAGCCAGCAAACGCACCACTAGAGTAGGCGAGAATATTTGCGGCTAATAATCCTTGCATGAAGATTTTTTTCATTATCTTCTCCTTTTTCTAAAGTGAGGTGAATCATAAATCAATTTTTATAAAGATAAAAGCTCAAACTTAACGCTAAAATCAGGGCTAAGTTGCATTTTCTAGTTTTAAACCATGTTCAGACTGATATCAGTCTAAGAAATTTGAATGCTCTATCATGTATAATAATTTGAATTGTTTTGAGAGCTAATTTAGAAGTTCGTTATCTTTATTGGAATATTGTCAGAGGAAATGACTTTTCTCAAGAAGCTCTCTTTGAAGATATAAAGGGAAATAGATGGTACAAGCGTTTTTATTTTTGGTTACTGTGTTTTTTTACACTGGTTTTTATACAAGTTGAAGTGCTTTTTATCATGATATAATTTGTGAAAAAATATTATGGAAATAATTTATATATTCTTTTATGAGCCGTTTTTTCTTCTTCAGTGTTTATGAAGGGTGTTGAGTAGAAAAAAACGAGCTCTTTCAAGATACGTTGCATTATGAAATTTTTACGATGCTCTTTGATATCAGCAAAGAATGATAGCAGCCTAATTGCTTTTATATATACGATGTTCGATCGTTTTGTGCTGGATAAGTACCGATAATACGCAGTTCTGCAGAAAAGAAAGATAATTCTTCTAAGGCAAGTTTCATCATCGGGTCTTCAGGATGCCCTTCAATATCAACAAAGAATTGTGTTGCATTGAAATTTCCACCAATTTGATAGCTTTCTAATTTTGTCATATTGATACCATTCGTTGCAAATCCTCCCATAGCTTTATAGAGAGCAGCGGGGACATTGCGCACTCGAAAAAGAAGACTGGTGATGATTTTTTCGCCATTTTGAGGTTTGGGGACATGTCGTTTGGAGCGTGAAAGGATGACAAAACGGGTAATATTATGAGGGTTATCTTCAACATCTCTTTCAAGAATATCAAGTCCATAGAGTTCTGCTGCGATTAAAGGTGCTAAGGCAGCCTGTGAACGTTTAGCATTTTTTTTAATAAATTTTGCAGCTCCAGCGGTGTCAGCAGAAACAACAGGTTTCCAACCGTTGTTTCGTATGATTTTTCGGCATTGTGCAAGGGCATGCGTATGGCTGTGGACGGTTTTAATTTCGTCATGTGTAACGCCGGGTAAAACCATGAGTTGAAAATGGATAGGTAAAAAATATTCATCAATAATATAAAGAGATGACTGCGGTAAAAGATGATGAATGTCTGCAACGCGTCCCGCAAGGGTATTTTCAATAGGGATCATAGCAAGATCAGCTTTCCCGCTTTCCACTAAATTAAGGGCGTCTTCGAAAGTAGCAGAGGGAACAGCATCCATATTGGGGAACATATTGGAGCAAGCAATATGGGAATTAGCGCCGTATTCTCCTTGGAAAGAAATTTTATTGGTTTTTTTAAGTATTTTCATGCTAAAATCTCACAAACTCTATCGAGATCATGTTGTGTGTCTACACCTAAGGGAATTGTATCGACTATTTCCACATCAATACGCATGTTGTTTTCTAATGCACGTAATTGTTCAAGTTTTTCACGTTTCTCAAGTGGTGAGGGTTTGAATGATACAAATTTCTCAAGTGCTTCGCGCCTATAGGCGTATATTCCAATATGGTGATAAAGAGGACCGTCTCCATAGGGTGCTGTGGCGCGCGTAAAATAAAGAGCACGAAGACGATTTTGAGAAAGCGGTGTACCAATGATTTTGACAACATTGGGATCTCTTGTTTCATTTTCTTCAATGATTTGGGCGCCCAAGGTTGCAATGTCAGTAAAGCTATTTTCTAAAGGGCGTAGCGCACGAATGATTTCACGAGGCATTATTGTTGGTAAGTCACCTTGTATATTTAAAATGGCATTGTAACGTTGTTCCGGATCAATGCGCATTAAAGCTTCATAAATACGATCAGATCCAGACTTATGATCACCTCGTGTTATGATATATTCATGTCCATAATCTGCAACAGCTTTAGCGATATCATTATGATCTGTTGCAACGATTGTACGTCCTATTGCAGCTTTTTTAGCTTGTTCTGCGACATGAACAATCATCGGTTTTCCGCCAATTTTAGCGAGAGCTTTTTGAGGAAGACGGGTTGAGCCTATACGGGCAGGAATAAGAATAATTGGTTTAAGAGCCATTGTAAGATTCCAAATGTCATCTGTGATGCATTTATGATGTTGTGTGTTATAAAGAAAAAGCTTAGACTAAAAATGGTAATGAAACCGTGAACATTTGAGTTTTTATGAATCGCCGGAGATTTATTTATTTTATTTGTGCTTGTTTATGTGTGCTGGTCGCTGTTGTGGGGATTTCCACACTCAGCAATATAATTTACGATCATCCTACATCAGTCCAATATCATCATACAGTTGCCAAGAATGATATATTTCAAGAAAAACAAAACGCACCTGATGTTTCCCTATCACTAAATAGCCGCCTTCAACAAGGCAATTTTGAAAATGGCCGTAAAGTTTTTCGCCAATGTGCCATATGCCACACATCTGGACGCAATGCAGCAGGGCGTGTTGGTCCAGTCCTCTGGGAGATTGTTAACCGCCCTTTGGCATCAGCAGCAGGTTTTGCTTATTCACGGGCATTACGTGCTCATTCTGATCAAAAATGGGATTTTGTAACGTTAGATCGTTATTTACATTCTCCACGTGAAGCTTTTCCTGGGACCATTATGTCTTTTCGTGGAATTAAAAATGACCAAGATCGTGCCGATCTTTTGCTTTATTTACGCAGTTTATCCGATCATCCTGTTCCTTTACCAATGGATAATAATAAAGCGAACGAGCCAAATTAACTTATACCATAGATGTTAATTTTAGAAAGAAGTCTGACTTTTTGTAATTTTAGTTTCACGGTTTTATAAAAAGAGCTCTTTTATAAAAATGCACTCTTTACGCTGTCATCTGCAGATTGGTTTTCAAGATTTGTTTGCTTCACTTTTTCTACATATACTTGTCTGTGAAATTATTGCTGAAGGATTATCAATTCATGAGCCGCAGTTTTCTGCTTCTGAATGCAATAATTATGTAATTAAAGCTCTCCATGAGGTTTATCTCAATCCTTCTATACACATCAATCCCTATGTACTTTTACATCAATTTCCATGTATCAGAGACAATTGATTGTTCTTATACGTGCAATGATCCTAAGCTGCATTTTATGATGCTTGATGAATAGACGTTTTCTCTTGAGGTTAGAGGTGTAGGTACAGATCATTGACCTTCTATAGTATCAATCACTAAAATATGACTTAGATTATTTATTTATAGGTTATGGTTTGAAGTAAGCACTTTCATGTGAAACAATTTTCATGTGTGAATAGTAAAATAGTTGAATAGAGTTCTGCTGATTGTATTTTTATCTACGTTGAAAATTTTTTACACAAGAATACTGATGGCAGCTAAGTTTGCACGAGTCTCTGTCCATTTATAGACGATGACATGAAATTATGCTGATAATCCATTATAGAGAATTATTTTTTCACAAAAGGTTTTCCATATTTGTGATAAATTTAATAGGTTTCATTGGTTACAATGTTTTGATGACTTGCGATAAAATATTAGTATTTCAATATATATTGCGAGAGTGCTAAAAATTAGTGGAAGAGAGAACATAATCATGATTCTCCAAGATTCTTAAGAGCTACGGCATTTTCTTTATAATTTGAGCGTTTATAAGTAATAATATTAAATTGCGCTAATAATCCATTATAGAGAAGAATCTTTCCTACTAATGGCTCTCCGATGTTTGTGATCATTTTAATAACTTCCATTGCTTGTAGGGTCCCAATAACGCCAGGTAAAACACCGATTATTCCAGTTTCAGTGCATGTTGGGATAGTCCCGTGAGCTGGAGGGGTGGGAAATAAATCGCGATAGTGAGGATTATTGTCTTTATACGGCATAAGGACGGTTAATGAGCCATTAAAACGTTCTACAGCACCACTTATTAAGGGTTTTTTGCATTGGGCAGCGTGATCAGCAAGAAGATAGCGTGTCGTAAAATTATCACTTCCATCAACAATGATGTGGTAAGCATTGAGCAGTTTATCCACATTACTTTTATCTAAGCGTAGGGTGTGTTTTTCAACTACAACATGGGGATTTATTGCTTTTATAGTGGTTTCAGCACTGTCTGTTTTGCTTTTGTTTATTGCATTTGTTTTATGAATAACTTGGCGTTGTAAATTGGAAAGTGAAACGATGTCGTTATCGACAATTCCAAGGGTTCCTACACCTACGGCAGCCAAATAGGTTAAGACAGGAGCACCAAGACCACCAGCACCCACAACAAGAACACGTGCTTTTTTTAGCTTTTGTTGTCCTACACCACCAATCTCAGGCAAAATGATGTGGCGTGCATAGCGTTCGATTTCTTTGTTGTTTAATTTTGTATCTGTTTCTTTTGTCATAAATTTTCTCTTGTCATAGTTCTTTTATTGTTTACTAAGTTTATGATGCTTAGACCAGTCTGCTTTTAGGATAGGGAGGATTTATTTATGAAAATTGCCATTCAGATGGATCATATTTCAACAGTTCGGATTCAAGGAGATACGACATTTGCACTCGCTTTAGCAGCACAAGAACGTGGACACTCTCTCTTCCATTATACACCAGATCGTTTATCTCTGTATGATGGTTGTGTGATTGCACGACTAGAGCCATTGATTGTACATGATAAAGAGGGAAGCCACTATCAATTAGAAAAGCCTGTTCGCACGGAATTAACAGATATGGATGTGGTTCTTTTACGCCAAGATCCACCTTTTGATCTCAATTATATCACAACGACTCATTTGTTAGAACGTATTCATCCTAAAACACTCGTTGTGAATGATCCGGCATGGGTACGCAACAGTCCAGAAAAAATTTTTGTGACTAAATTTTCTGATCTGATGCCAGAAACATTAATTACCAAAGATATTGAAGAAATAACAGCTTTTAGAGAGACATTTGGCGATATTATTGTTAAACCACTTTATGGAAATGGGGGCGCTGGTATTTTTTATTTAAAACAAGATGATCGCAATTTAGCATCATTGTTGGAAATGTTTGCAGAAATTTATCACGAACCTTTTATTGTTCAGCGCTATTTAGAGGCAGTACGAAAAGGAGATAAAAGGATTATTTTGCTTGATGGTACACCTGTTGGAGCTATTAATCGAATTCCGACAGAAACAGATGTGCGCTCTAATATGCATGTTGGAGGCCGCGCGGAAAATGTTGAGTTAACAAAACGTGATTATGAGATTTGTGAACGCATTGGTCCAGCTTTAAAGGAACGAGGTCTTCTTTTTGTGGGGATTGATGTGATTGGAGATTATATAACAGAAATTAATGTGACGTCTCCTACGGGAATTCGTGAAATTAAACGCTTCTGCGGTACAGATGTTGCTCATTTGTTTTGGGATGTTATTGAGTTCAAGCGTTCAAATGAATTTATTTGACAGAGGACAAAAACATGGTTTTAAAAAATGATCCATGTTGTTTTTTATATTTGTTATGTTGCAAATGTGAACTAGAATGACCGTATGATATAAATTAAGAGGCTTTATCCTCAATTTTTAGGGAGCTTATAGATGAACAGAGTATTATCAATTGGAGTGGGATTGTTTTTTGCGCTACTGCTGTCAGCAAATGGAGGCAATGCGCGCGATCAAATACAGATTACTGGTTCATCTACAGTTTTACCTTATCAAAAGATTGTTGCTGAAACATTTGGAGAAATTTATCCTCATTTTAAGGTTCCTGTTATCGAATCGGGTGGAACAGGAGCTGGTATTAAGGAATTCTGCCGTGGTATTGGGGAGAACACTGTTGATATTGTTAATGCTTCGCGAGCAATGAAACCGAGTGAATTACAGTCTTGTTTTGATGCTGGTGTAAAAGATGTTGAGGAAATACGTATTGGGTATGATGGCATTGTTTTTGCAACTGATATTAAGGGACCTGATTGGAAATTACAGCCAGTAGATGTTTATAAAGCCCTTGCTGCTCGAATTATTATAGACGGAAAGTTGCAACCGAATAATGTTTTGAAATGGAGTGCAGTCAATAGTGCTCTTCCTGATTGGACGATAGCAGCGTATATTCCTGGGGAGAAGCATGGGACACGTGAAGTTTTTGAGGAAAAATTACTTACTAAGGGGTGTAAAGAGAGTGGGGCAGTTGAAGTGATGAAGTCTTTAGGAATGGATGATAAGGAGATACACACTGCTTGTATTGCGGTACGTAAGGATGGAAAAGCGGTTGATATTGATGGTGATTATTCTGAAACATTTGCGCGTCTAACTTCTAATAAAACAGGGGTTGGTATTTTTGGTTTGTCTTTTTATCAAAATAATGCTGATAAACTAAAAGTTGCCGATATTAACGGTTTTGCGCCAACAGTTGAGACGATTTCTAGTGGACAATATCCGGTTTCTCGTCCGCTTTTTTTCTATATTAAGAAAGCACATTTAGGTATTATTTCAGGTTTGCGAGAGTATGTTGACTTTTTTCTTTCTGATCAAATGATTGGTCCAGAGGGTCCTTTGGCTGAATATGGTTTGATTGCTTCTCCTGAAAAGGAGCGTCAAGCACAGCGTTCTGATTTTTCTGCTGGTCGAGTAATGACATTGAAATAATTTGCAGGGAAAATTTGTTGGATTTCTGGGATAGGGAATTTGGATGCTATTTTTTTATAAAAACTGAAAGATAAAATGCGCATTTCCTTTATTATTTTGTTATTATTGATTTTTGGATTTTGTGGTTTTTGTATTTCTTATATGCGAGCACGCATTCTTGAATACAGACAACATAAAATGCATTCTCGTGCGTATTATTATGGCTGGTGGACATTTTTGATTACTGTTATTCCAGCTTTTATTTTTTTAATTGTTTGGGATGCTGGGAGTACAATTTATTTAGAATATAATGCCTCTCGAGAGCTTGAGGCGTATAGTGCGCATGTAACAGAGCCTGTAAATCACGATCTACTTTGGGAGACACTTCGAAGTCTCGTCAAAAAGATTCATCGTTTTGAGGGGAATCTTTCTACCGCTTCCTATAAGGAAGTGCAGGCACAATTACTCGCGAAGGGATGGATTTTACCCGATGAAGCATCAGATGATGTGTTCAAAATAGCACAGTCGTGGGTATTTTCTTCTGAAAAGCTTAAATTTATAGGTTATGTTTTCCTTTTTGCTATTGCGTCCTTTGGTTTTATCTGTGGAATGATGCAAATTGCGCCTCATCAACGTGCGCGTAATAAGGTTGAATCTTTTATTATTATTGGATTGATTTGTGCATCTATTGTTGCAGTCTTGACAACAATAGCCATTGCGCTTTCTATGCTTTTTCAGACAGTAAGCTTTTTTCAGTCTGTATCCTTTTCAAATTTCTTTTTAGGAACAGTTTGGGATCCACGTTTTTCCGTGAGCGGTTCAGGCGATGAAGTAGGGCAATTTGGTTTAATACCGCTTCTTGCTGGTACGCTTTATATTGCATTTGTTGCCATGCTTTTTGCTGTACCTATAGGACTATTTTCAGCTCTTTATATGGCTGAGTATGCTTCTGCGCGATTGCGAGCAATTGTAAAACCATTATTGGAAGTTCTTGCTGGCATCCCAACCATTGTTTATGGTTTTTTTGCTTTGAAGGTTGTAGGACCATTTTTACGTGATCTTTCTGTTTCTCTCTCAGGTGGGGTTGGTTTTATTATGGCACAAAGTGTTTTGACCGCTGGAGTTGTGATGGGAATTATGTTGATACCTTTTGTTTCCTCTTTATCGGATGATGTTATTACGGCTGTTCCACGCATTTTACGTGAAGGTTCTTATGGTTTAGGCGCAACACAATCTGAAACAATTAAAAAAGTTGTTATACCAGCAGCGCTTCCAGGGATTATGGGGGCTATATTGTTGACGGCATCGCGTGCAATTGGAGAAACAATGATTGTGGTTTTGGCGGCAGGTGTTGCAGCAAACTTAACACTCAATCCTTTCGAAGCAATGACTACGATGACTGTTAAGATTGTTAATCAATTGACCGGTGATTTTGAGTTTAATTCTCCACAAACTCTGGTGGCTTTTGCCTTAGGGATGACGCTTTTTGTTATGACACTTTTGATGAATATTCTGGCTCTTTATATTGTGCGTAAATATCGGGAACAATATGAATGAATGAAGATTTTTTTCCTCGTCGCAATATTAGTCTCAAGCGTCGATATTGGGCTGAACGTCGTTTTCGTGCCTATGGTTTGATTGCCATTTTTATTGGTTTGTTTTTTTTATTTGCGCTTTTATGGTCTATCATTAGTCAGGGTTATACAGCTTTTTTTCAAAGTGAAATGACATTGTCGATTTATTTGGATGAAAAGATCATCGATCCAAGTGGTCAACGTAAAACAAAACCACAAGTTCTCATGACGGCGAATTATCCACTTCTTGTACGCAATGCTTTAGCAAAGAAACTTAATATCAATCAAAATGATCGAGCCTCTCTTCGGGACGTTAACCGTATGTTTTCAAATGGTGTCCGCGTTCAACTACGTGAAATGGTGACAAAGAATCCAAAATTGATTGGCACAATGCAAAAAGTTAAAGTTTTGGCATCTGCGGATATTGATTCTGCTTATAAGGGACAGATTGATCTGCGTGTAGCAGAAAAAAACCGTAAAGTTTCTAATCGACAAGTGGAATGGATAAAACGTTTAGCGCATGATGGTACGCTTCATAAAACATTTAATATTGGTTTTTTTACATTTGGCGCTTCAAGTCGTCCTGAGACTGCGGGATTAGGTGTTGCGATTATTGGTTCTCTTTATATGATAGGCATTGTTTTATTAGTTTCACTTCCAATAGGCATAGCAACGGCTCTTTATTTGGAAGAATATGCACGCAAAAATAAATTTACAGATTTTATAGAGGTTAATATCAATAATCTTGCAGCTGTTCCTTCGATTGTGTTTGGTCTTTTAGGACTCTCTTTTTTTGTTAATTTTTTAGGATTACCACGTTCAGCCTCCTTTGTTGGTGGTCTTGTTTTAGCGCTCATGACTCTTCCCACGATCATTATTGCAACACGTTCTGCTCTGCGTGCTGTTCCTCTCTCTATTCGTGCAGCAGCTTTAGGACTGGGAGCATCAAAAACACAAATGATTTTTCATCATGTTGTTCCTTTAGCAGCGCCTGGCATTTTGACAGGCACAATTATTGGAATTGCTCAGGCTTTGGGTGAAACAGCTCCTTTGCTTTTGATTGGAATGGTTGCTTTTGTTGTTAATATTCCTACGACCCCCATGGATCCAGCAACGGCTTTGCCTGTTCAAATTTTTATGTGGGCGGGGGAAGCAGAGCGTGCTTTTGTTGAAAAGACATCAGGTGCTATTATTGTATTGATGATTTTTCTTGCGATCATGAATATTTCTGCGGTTTTTTTACGACGACGATTTGAACGCCGCCAGTAATTTTAATAAAATAACAACTTTGATAAGATTTTTGTAAGGTGAATTTTTGTAATGAAGATTAAAATGCGTGGTGAGGATGTGAAGGTTTCTTATGGAGACAAAGAAGCACTCCACGGTATTACACTTGATATTCCTGAACATCAAGTAACTGCTTTGATTGGTCCATCAGGATGCGGAAAGTCGACTTTTTTGCGTTGTTTTAACCGTATGAATGATACGATTGAAGGCGCTAAAACAACCGGTCTTATTACCTTAGATGGGGAGAATATTTATGACACACGGATTGATGTTGTAGAATTGCGCGCTCGTGTTGGAATGGTTTTTCAAAAGCCCAGTCCTTTTCCAAAATCTATATTTGAGAATGTTGCGTATGGTCCACGCATTCATGGTTTAGTAAAAACGCGCTCTGAATTGCATGATGTAGTTGAAAAGAGTTTGAGGCAGGCAGGTTTGTTTGAAGAAGTAAAAGACCGTCTTCATGATCTTGGAACAAGTTTATCAGGGGGACAACAACAGCGTTTGTGTATTGCACGTGCTATTGCGGTTAGTCCTGAAGTTATTTTGATGGATGAGCCTTGTTCAGCTCTTGATCCTATTGCGACAGCACGGATTGAAGAGCTTATCGATGCATTACGGCAAAATTATACAATTGTTATCGTAACGCATTCTATGCAGCAGGCCGCACGTGTTTCTCAATATACGGCTATGTTTCATTTAGGGCATTTGGTAGAAGTTGGTGCGACTGAAATGATCTTTACCTCACCAAAAGAGCAACGGACACAAGATTATATTACGGGGCGTTTTGGATAGGTGAATTGAGGAGTGTAAGATATGTCTATGAACCATACTGTCCGTTCTTATGATGCAGAACTAAAATATTTAAGAGCAAGGATTATAGAAATGGGGAGCCATGCAGAAAGGATGATTGAACGTTCTGTCGCATCGGTTGTGTGTAGTGATCTTCAACTTGCAACGACAGTGATTGCCGATGATGTATTTTTAGATGAAGCAGAACGTGACATTGATGAAAAAGCGGTTGCTATTATTTGCAAACGCCAACCGATGGCTGTCGATTTGCGTGAAATTATTGGAGCCATTCGTATTTCTTCTGATCTTGAGCGGATTGGGGATATGGCCAAAAACATTGCTAAAAGGACGGTTGCACTTTCAGAAATACGACAATCTGCTTCTGTTTATCATGGGCTTGAAACAATTACAGCTTTAGCACTCAATCAATTAAAAGAAGTCTTAAATGCTTATACGAGTCGCCTATTAGAGCGTGTTGACGCGGTGCGTGAGCGTGATGAGAAGATTGATGCTTTGTATACTTCTCTTTTTCGTGAACTTTTGACGTATATGATGGAAGATATGCGCAATATTACGGTTTGTACGCACTTACTGTTTTGTTTAAAGAATATTGAACGAATTGGTGATCATGTTACTAATATTGCTGAAATGCTGCATTATATCATAACGGGTTACCATATGTCCTCTGATCGTCCTCGCGATGACCTTACTTATAAAGTTGGAGTAGGTGAGAAGAAAATAGATTAAAATTTTTCTTATATGTATAAAATAAGTTTGTAGATATGTGAGTATTTTCTTACAGTGCTGCTATAGAAAGAATAAGATAACCGTCTTATGGAAAAGCACAAAGAAGCAACCAAGAGTTTTTTCAGAGAAGCGTGGCAGATTGCTAACTCTTGGTTTGACATATTTGTATATTAGATGATATCATCACTCGTATTGTGGCCGGAGGGGAGTTTTCTAGGGGAATTTCCTTTCAGATCATTTTGTTAAAATTTTATATTAAAGGGGATATCTGTATTATTTTTCGTATGTAGAAGAAATGGATAGCGTTATTTTACTATAATTGAAACGTATGGGTTATTATAGCCTATATTGAACCATGAATAATAACAATATTGATCTGTAAATTAAGAGTTTTTTATTTTTTATTTTGCATAGATACTTTATTGATTACCTCTTGTATTAAAATTTTGCTGAGTGGTAACAATTAGCTATGTACTTTATTGAGAGATACATTTAAAGCTCATTTCAAGACTTGAATAGCTCAGAGATTATAGGAATGTGTTGCATAAGATGAAAAAAAATCGTTGGAATGTATTTGTTACCTGTTGTGTAGCGCCGTTAGTTGTTGTGGGGTGTGCTTCAAATCATTTAGATACTGGAAAAATAAATAATAATAAGACAAAAACGGTTACGTATCCATTGACAGAGCGTCAATGTCTTATGCGAGCGATGTATTTTGAATCAAATCGCACAAGCCGTGAAGGAATGATTGCCGTTGGGACGGTTGTTATGAATCGTGTTAATTCGACCGCCTATCCTAAGACGATTTGTGGTGTTGTTGGTCAATATAGGCAATTTGCTCCTGGTGTTTTAACGCGTCCTATGACGGAGAAAGCATCTGTTGCTCGTGTAAGAGAGGCAGCTGATGCCGTTTTACGGGGTGAACGAGATAAGAAAGTTAAACACGCTAAGTTTTTTCATACCGCTGGTTTGTCTTTTCCGTATAAAAACATGCATTATGTTCAGGTTGCAGGGGGAAATGCTTTTTATGAAAAACGATCAAGTGATGGGGCACTTCAAGTTCCTACAAATAATCGCCCTTATGATGTTGCTTATGCTTTTGCTCAAGAACGTTCTGGTCATGCGCCAAGCTTTATAGATGAAGGCTTAGAGAGTAGGGGAGTAAAGGCAGAGAAAAGTACATCTCATTCGACAGAAGTAGCACAATCCAAGACGTCACATCCAGCACCTTTTGCTATGGTACAGCTTGATAAAGTTCCTATCCCTGCCTATGCACCTCAACATCTAGCTAGGAAAGAGGAAAATAAAACGATTATGGCTTTACCTTCATCCGATCAGTTAAATGCAATTGTTGCAATGTTAGAAAAACGACACAGAAACTGGTAAGTTTTTCATGACCAAAGAAGGGTTATACACCCATTGCGGTTTATGAATTAAGTGAATTTTAGCGATCATGATATGCATAAGTATACGTAGAGAAAGTGAACTCAAAGGATCTGAAAAACAATTTATAATATGACGACATAAAGAACGCATTTTATTTAGAGAAGGGTATTGGTAATGTACTTTGATATTCATGAGACAATTTCGCCTGAAATGCTTAATCGTCTTGCAGAAATTACAGTGAAAGTGGGGTTGAATTTACAAGAAGGGCAGGATCTTGTTTTGACTGCTCCAGTTTCAGCGTTACCTTTTGTTCGGCGTATTGCATATCATGCTTATAAGGTTGGTGCTGGTGTCATTACACCAATTTTTAGTGATGATATATTATCGCTTACACGGTTTGAAAATGCTCATACAGCTAGTTTTGATTGTGCCCCTTCTTGGCTTTATGAGGGAATGGCAAAGGCTTTTGAAAATGGGGCAGCGCGTTTAGCGATTGTTGGTGATAATCCTTTGCTCCTTTCCAATCAGGATTTTGATAAGGTTTCACGTTTAAATAAAGCCACTTCAATAGCTTATCAGCCGGCACTCAAGCAAATATCAAATTTTGCTATGAATTGGTCGATTGTTGCTTATCCAACAGCAGGGTGGGCTGAGGCGATGTTTCCTTCTTTATCGCTTAATGAGGCGATTAAAAAATTAGCTGATGCAATTTTTTCTGCTTCACGTGTTACAGAAGAAGATCCGGTACAGGCGTGGACTGTCCATAATGCACATTTGAAGAAACGATCATCTTGGCTTAATGAGCAGCGTTTTTCTGCCTTACACTTTACAGGGCCAGGAACTGATTTGACGGTTGGTTTGGCAGATGATCATGAATGGCATGGCGGGGCATCTGTTGCTCAAAATGGTGTTATTTGCAATCCGAATATTCCGACAGAAGAAGTTTTCACGACTCCTCATGCTCATAAGGTTGAAGGTTTCGTTCGCTCAACAAAGCCCCTTTCCTATCAAGGAACTCTGGTTGATAATATTGAAGTACGTTTTGACGCAGGGCGTATTGTTGAGGCTCGTGCATCAACAGGCCAAGAAGTTTTACAGCAGGTTTTGCAAAGTGATGAGGGTGCAAGCCGGTTGGGCGAAGTTGCCCTTGTGCCCCATTCTTCACCAATTTCTAAGAGTGGCCTCCTTTTTTATAATACCTTATTTGATGAAAATGCTGCATGTCATATTGCTTTAGGTCAGTGTTATTCCAAATGCTTTTTAGATGGGGCATCATTGACGTCAGAAGAGATTGCAGCACGTGGTGGGAATAAAAGTGTCATTCATATTGACTGGATGATTGGTTCTGGCGAAATTGACATAGATGGCATTACCCAAGATGGTGTAAGAGTTCCTGTATTTCGTAAGGGTGAATGGGCTTAATTTTGTTACCATAAAACACGGTCATTTGAGGTGGGGTGGGATGTAAGCCTCATTGATACGTTAAGTATTTTAGAGTGTGTGGTATATATTCAAGGCAGGGTTTGTCCATAAAGCCTTTAGTTAAATGATTCACATGAGTAGGAATCCAAGTAAAATCCACTCATCAAGAATTTGTTTAGTAGATGTAGAGGAAGTCTTCGTTCTTTGAGGGGGAAAAGAAGTTAATATATCAGTGATACGATTGGAAAGTGTATAATTATTAAAGAAGAGAGATGCCTGAGCTTCCTGAAGTAGAGACAGTTCGTCGTGGACTTGAGTCCGTTGTAACTGATGCAAAGATAGTATCTGTCAAACTTAATCGTAGAGATTTGCGCTTTCCTTTTCCTGAGGCTTTTTCTGAGCGCCTTATTGGCAGAACAATTATAGAACTTGGTCGGCGTGCAAAATATTTATTATTTCATCTTTCTCAGAATGAAACGATTTTAAGCCATTTAGGAATGTCTGGTTCATGGCGTATAGAGAATGATCTTTTAAGAACAGTTTTTTCAACGACAAGTAAATTGGTTAAGCATGATCATTTTGTCATGGATATTCAGACAAAGAATGGTGACGTTTATCGTCTTATTTATAATGATGTGCGTCGCTTTGGGTTTATGCTTTTAGTCGATACGGATAAGCTTTATGAACATCCACTTTTAAATAAGCTAGGTCTTGAACCTATGAGTAATTCGTTTTCTGGTCGTTATTTACAAAAGGCTTTTGTTAATAAAAAAATGTCTCTCAAGGGTGTTTTACTTGATCAGTCTATTGTTGCAGGTCTTGGGAATATTTATGTTTGCGAAGCACTTTGGCGGAGTCGTTTGTCTCCACAACGTGGTGCATTTACATTGGCATCACAAACGGCACGGGCACGTGAATTTGCAGATTCTTTAGCACAAAATATACGCAATGTGATTTCTGAAGCTATTTTGTCTGGTGGCTCTTCTTTACGTGATTATATGCATATAGATGGTTCACTTGGTTATTTTCAGCATGCTTTTTCAGTTTATGGACGAGAAGGCAAGCAATGTTTGGAATGTGGAGCGCCTATTATGCGCATTTTACAGGCTGGACGTTCAAGTTTTTACTGCTCACAATGTCAAAAATGAATAAGGCGTCTTGCAAAATCTTACAAGAGGCTTAAAGTCATCGTATCTATAATATAATTACACAAGGCTTGAAAGGTTTTTTTTTATGCTGAATAAAGTACTAACACATCTTGATGGAAATATAGAGAAGAGCCTTGAACGCCTTTTTTCTCTTTTACGTTTTCAATCGATTTCTACAGACTCGGCTTACAAGGATGCATGTCGTAAAGCAGCTGATTGGTTAGTAGAGGATTTAAAAAGCATCGGTTTTGAGGCTTCACGCCGTGATACACCGGGGCATCCAATGGTTGTTGGGCATCATCCTGGACCTTCAGATGATTGTTTGCATGTGTTGTTTTACGGACATTATGATGTTCAACCTGTTGATCCATTGAGTTTATGGGAGGATGATCCATTTACACCTTCTTTAAAAGAGAGAGATGGAGAGAAAGTTATTTGTGCTCGTGGAGCTTCAGATGACAAAGGTCAGTTGATGACTTTTATTGAAGCATGTCGTGCATTTAAGAAAGAAACAGGGCAGCTTCCTATTAAAGTTACTATTTTATGTGAAGGCGAGGAAGAGAGTGCTTCTCCTTCCCTTATTCCTTTTTTAAAAGCAAATACAGATGAACTTAAGGCAGATTATGCATTGGTTTGTGACACGTCAATGTGGGATGCGAATACTCCATCTATTGCTCTTTCTCTTCGGGGAATTATGGCAGAAGAGATTATTATCACAGCAGCTAATCGTGATTTGCATTCTGGTTATTTTGGAGGAGTAGCAGCTAACCCCATTCGTATTTTAACGAAAATCTTAGCAGGACTTCACGATGAAAATAATAGGGCAACACTTCCTGGTTTTTATGATGGAGTAGAAGAAACACCTCCACATATTTTACAATCATGGAATGCGCTTAATTGTACTGCTGAAAATTTTCTTGGTCCTATAGGACTTTCCGTTCCAGCTGGTGAAAAAGGGCGGAGCATTTTAGAGCTTGTATGGGCACGTCCTACCATGGAAATTAATGGTATTAGTGGCGGCTATGAAGGGGAAGGGATGAAAACGGTTATTGCTTCTCAAGCGAGTGCAAAAGTATCGTGTCGTTTGGTGCATAAGCAAGATCCAGAGAAAATACGCCAAGCGTTGCGTGATTATGTACGTAGCTCAATTCCTGCTGATTGTAAGGTTGAATTTAAGAATCACGGTTCTTCTCCGGCACTTCAGATTTCTGATGATTCATCTTTTATCAAGGAGGCGAAGGATGCCTTATCACAAGAGTGGGAAGTGCCTGCTGTCTTGACAGCCATGGGGGGCTCGATCCCAATTGTAGCAGATTTTCGGTCAATTCTTGGCATGGAAACTCTTTTGGTTGGTTTTGGACTGGCTGATGACCGTATTCATTCGCCTAATGAAAAGTATAATTTAAAATCATTTCATAAGGGGCAGCGGTCTTGGGCGCGTATTCTTGCAGCTTTAGCAAATAGGAGGGTAAATGGCTGAGATTCGTGTTCATCAAGGTGATTTACCAAACTTAGATAATTATCAAACTGATGCTGTTGCGATTGATACCGAAACTTTAGGATTACAACCCCATCGTGATCGTTTATGCGTTGTTCAGCTTTCTTCTGGAGATGGTACTGCCGATATTATACAGATTGCTAAAGGACAAAAGAATGCACCTAATTTGGTCAAGCTTCTTAAAGATAAAGCAGTCGTAAAAATATTCCATTTTGGGCGTTTTGATCTTGCTATTTTAGCACATACATTTGGTGTTATGCCAGAGGCTATTTTTTGTACAAAGATTGCTTCGAAACTCACGCGTACTTACACGGATCGTCATGGCTTGAAAGAAATTTGTAATGAATTGCTGAATGTGAATATTTCTAAACAGCAACAATCTTCGGATTGGGCGGCAGAAACGTTATCACAGGCGCAAATTGAATATGCTGCGTCGGATGTGTTATATTTGCATCGTTTAAAGGTTATATTTGAAGAACGTTTAAGACGTGAAGAGCGAGAAAATGTTGCCAAGGCATGCTTTCAATTTTTGCCTATGAGAGCTAGGCTTGATCTTTTAGGATGGGCGGAAGTTGATATTTTTGCGCATAGCTAACTTTAAAATTGGCTTTTTAATGGAGTTAATTATTGATGTGAGAGGACAAAATGCTTGTACATTATGGACATTTTATCCTCTCATCTTTTCTGATAAGAATTATAATAAATTCTTAAGTGCTATTTCATTTGAAGTTTAGGTAATAAAAGTACTTTTGCGAATTCATATTTTTTATTTTTGTAACAGCTTTTATTTGAAACAAAGCAATTTTGAGGAGAGGCTGGAAACATACGGTGATTGGAAGACTTAAATCTCTGCAACCAGTATACAGCCTAATTGGGGGAGAATATGAATGTGTAAATGTAAAAACCAAATCTCATCTTTACCATCATTTTTAATTCGGCTTTACGACTTTCAAAAGTATTTAAAGCAATGTCTGTTAAATAATAGAGATTACGCATTGCCTCATGTTTTTAATGGATTTACGTTCTTCGTGTAAAACAGAACGCCCTAAACGGAATATATTTGTGTTGCTAATTCATGTGCTTTTTTAAAGAAACCGGCACCCAAATCCATTTTACGACGGCGCTTATGAATGGTATAACGATAAAGCCCCCAAAAATATGATATAAAATTCATTGAGCACTCCCATTTTTACGCTTACGGAGTAACAAGCTGCTACCATCACACCACTTTGCCAACTCCCAATGTTGTGTAGCCCTTGGCACGGTTCATAAGAGACATTTTAGTCTTTTTAGTGTTTTTTATCCACACAGCTCTTCCAACTTATAACGTGCAAACAAATGGTTTTAATTGATTCAACATGAAAAAGATTTTGAATGAGAGAATCTTATGATGTTTAGGGTTCTCAGTCAATGTGAATAATGCTAAATTATCATTATAAATCAGTATATTATATGAAGTTCGTATAGTTTATTATTTTCAGACGATACTTCGTGCCTTTATTTATTACTCAATAAGTAATTTCTATGTTGGCAGAGCAGGGCAATTTGCTTTTATTTTAAAAGCAAAATGCTCCAAAGCTTTATTTTTAAGGATTTTCACTTTTTATCTATAAACACATTATTTTTCTCTGGAAATTTGCAATGAAGGCACTAGATAAAATCCATTATGAATATTTGATGAGGTTAAATTTATGAATATAAAATATTTTATTACAGCTTTTGCTACTTTTGCTTCAATCTCTATGGCTCAAGGTGCAAGTTTTTTAGCGTCTCAAAATCTTATACAGAGAGCATCTTCGACTGTTCCTCCAATAGGTTTTTTTTCTGGTGAACAGCTTTGCAAGTTATTATCTGAAGTTTTTCAGATAGAACTTTCTTGCACAAATAACAGCGAATGCATAACAGCAGCTAAGTTAGTACCTGTGTTACATTCTGGTAAAAAAAGAGATCATTATCCTAAAAGAAGACCAGGGAAAAGAGGACGGCCAAACCTATTTGCACGAGGTCCAATGAGTTTTTAAAAAGTGAAAAAACAACATTAAGAAGTATAATATATGTTTTGAAGTTGAAAAAGAGGGATATTTTTTCTGCCAAATTCATGATTTTTAAAGCAAGGGGTGGTTTGAAAACTTTAAGAAAGATTTCTCATTTTTTCAGCTTTAAGGAGATTTCTATATAAGTTTTAATGTTTATCATACCGGTTGTTTGTCTTTAGGTATTTTTTTCAATTTCGTCTTGTAAAGGAGTATGAAATGATAGCCTACAAATAAGGCTGAAGCTCTGAAAAAGACTTTACTATAAGGTTGAGAGAAGAAAAAAATGGTAAGTATGTCAAAAAGGAATAAATGCCTAAATTAAAAACAAAGAGTAAATGTAATGAAATTGCATGTAATCTTGTTGCAGTCCATAGGGTAGTGGAGATCTTGTTCATGTGCGCTACAAGCATTCTTTACAGTGATGAAAAAATAATCAAAGAGCTATTCACATTTGGTTATACGAAGGATGAAGCTAAAAACGTTGTTTGTATGAATTTAAATGGAACAGTTACATTTAGCTGCTCTCAATATTGTAACGGTCTTCACTATTACAATATTGAGAGTATTAATAGGAAGCATTTTAGCTTTTAAATAGTTTTATTTATTCACACACTTGCTCGTTTGTGAGGTGCTGGGGGGGCTTTAATATAAAAAGGCTTAAGATAAGAACATCTTCAATATTGCAGACGAATTAATATAAAAGATATTTTTTCATTATAAATCAATATATTATATTTTTATGTCAATAGCACACGCTTTACACGGAGGGTACTGTGGCGCAGTTTTTTTATCAAAATGATAAAGGAGAGAAAACGTGAGGAAAAGAGATCATTTGTGCATGGGCATAGTTTAATTCTCATTTATTACAGATCAAGCAATTAAGGGTACTTTGATTGGCTTTTTGTTTTTTTTATAAGTGTATCATTTTTGCTACAGATATCTGAAGATGGGGCTCTATATGAAATGGTGTGTTCAAATAAATATTCAGCTATGGAGAGAAAATATGAATATGAAATGGTTAATAACAGCTTCTGCTTTCGCTTTTGTTTCAGCTTCAGCAGCTCAAGCAGCAGATGTTATTGTTCCCCCCAGTCCAACACCTGTTGCTCCTGTTATTGTTGCTCCAACTTTTTCTTGGACAGGTTTTTATGTTGGGGGGCAGATTGGTGGTTTTTCGGGTAAGACGAAAATGGATATTCTCAGTAACGGAAAAAAGATTCCAGCACCTGATGACCTTTTGCCTAAACTATCTGGTTTCATGGGTGGTTTTTACGCAGGTTCCAACGTTGATCTCGGCAATGGCCTTATTTTAGGTGTTGATACAGATATCATGTGGTCTAATAAAGATGACACGAAGACAGGAAAAACATATGTTATTCTTCCAGATCACATAAATTATATTAAGAAGATATTAACAGAATCTGGAATTAATATTGGTAAAGATGCGCTTGTACCTGGTGATAAACGAACCCACAGTTTCACTTTTAAAGAAAAGTGGGCTGGTGCGACACGTGTACGTATTGGTTTTGCAGCTGAACGCATTATGCCTTATGTTGCTGGTGGTATCGCCTATACACAGCTTCAAGATAGTGCATTGATTTCAATAACAGGGAAAGATTCAGATAAAGTAATAGCTTCTGGTACTCTGTCTGATGAAACAAAGACCCTTGTTGGTTACACGCTTGGTGCTGGTGTTGATTTAGCAATGACCAATAACGTTATTGTCCGTGCGGAATATCGTTACTCAGATTTTGGTAAAAAGAAATTCTCAAATGATAAATATGAGACATCTTACAAAACCAATGATTTCCGAGTTGGTGTTGCTTACAAATTTTAATAGATGGTAAGTTAAATAACGAAGAGGCTCTGTCTTTGACCGAGCCTCTGTTATTCTTTGTTGCTATATTATCACACAATACATAATTTATTGTGGATGTGAAAAGATATTATTCAGATTTTCTTAAAAAAATTCATAGACAACAAACAAAAATTACATTTAAAAATCAATAAGTTATTTATATATAATCTTTAGGCTTCTCGTACAAAATCAAGCTATGAAGCAATTTTGTCTGGGATGTGCCCTCCATTTTCTGTGACTGTATCATTTTTACTACAGCTTTTCTTTCTGTAATCTTGTAGCACTGTGCTCATAAATAAATTAGGAGCAAAGTTTATGAATATAAAATCTTTAGTAACAACTTCTGTTATCGCTATAGCGGCAGCTTCTGCAGCACAAGCTGCTGATGTTGTCATCCCTCATGAAACAGCCCCAGCAGTCATCGCAGCAGCCCCTTCATTTTCTTGGACAGGCTTTTATATCGGTGGTCAAGTTGGTAACTTTTCAGGTAAAGTTGATGAATATGATTCAGAAACAAAAAAGAAAATTACAGATAAAGACTGGACACCTAAGCCTTCCGGTTTCATGGGGGGTATTTATGTAGGTTCTAACGTGGATCTTGGAAATGGCCTCATTCTAGGTGTTGAAACTGATGCCGTCTGGGCTGACCGCGAAGATTCAAAAGCGCATTCAGCAGTCATTGGAGCAATTGGCCTTGATGCTTTCAAAGATGAGCTTATAGCAGCGAAAGCTACACCTGCTACAGGAAAAACTATTGCTGGTATCGCGGCGACTGACAAACGTGTAGATAGCACCTCTATAAAAGAAAAATGGTCTGGTGCAACACGCGTTCGTGTTGGTTTTGCAGCCGTTGATCGCATTATGCCTTATGTTGCTGGTGGTATTGCTTATACGCAGCTCCAGATAGTCGATTCTCTTAAGGCGGAAGGAGCTGATGGTGCCGAAATCGCTTCTGCTAAAGTGTTTGATGAAACGAAAACGATGGTTGGTTTCACTGTAGGTGGTGGTATTGACTTTGCAATGACAGACAATGTTCTGTTGCGTGCAGAATACCGTTACTCAGACTTTGGTAAAAAAGCATTTGTAAAGGACGGGGATAAAATAGCTTACAAAACCAATGATTTCCGTGTAGGTGTTGCATACAAATTCTAATTTCGTCAACAACGAAATGATGAAGATAAAATAAATTGTCATGAGGCTCTGTTAAAGACGGAGCCTCTGTTATTTTTCTATTGTTATATTATTACACACTCCATATTTATTGGCGGTGTAAAAGATATTATTCAGATTTCCTTAAAAAGATTTTTATAAACGACAGGCAATAATTACGCGGTAAAATCAATGAATTATACGTATTCATAACTTACAATTTCTTGTGAAACGTGAAGTTATGAAATGACTTTATCTTGCGTCAGCTTTCGTTTCCTATGATTGTATCATTTTACTACAGCGTTTTTTTGTAGTCGTATAATACTGTGCTCGTAAATAAATGAGGAGCAAAGTTTACGAATATAAAATCTTCAGTAACAACTTTTATTATCGCTATGACTACAGCTTCTGCGGCACAAGCTGCTGATATTGTCATTCCTCGTAAAAAAGCTCCAACAGTTATCATAGCTCTTTCGTTTTCTTAGACAGGTTTTTATCTTGGTGGTCAAGTTGGCAACTTTTCAAGTCAAAGTTTATGTATTTGATTTAGAGACAAAAGAAAAAAACTTCAGATAAAGATGCACTACCTAAGCCTTCAGGTTTCATAGGTGGTATTTATTTTAGGTTCCAACGTAGATCTTAGAAATGTCCTAGGTGTTGAAACCGATGCAGTCTGGGCAGACTGAGGAGAGACGAAGACGGTCTCAGGGATTCTTGCGATTGATGAATTTGATGATTTTAATGATGAATTTAAAGATGCTGGTGTCACATTGGATGAAAATGAAAAGTTTCAAAAGGTTGACACAGCAGTGTATTGCATTGGTTTCAAAGAAAATGGTCTGGTGCAACACGGGTTCGTGTTGGTTTTTCCGTCGCTGACAGTATTATGCCTTATGTGGCTGATGGTATTGCTTATGCGCAAATACAGGGTGTTGGTAAAGTTTCAGGAACAAACAAAATTGGCAAATGGGTAAGCCAAGTAAAGAAGTTTCTGCTACAGTATTTGATAAAATAAAAACGATGGAGGGTTTCACCCTTGGTGGTGGTATAGATTTCGCGATGACAGATCATGTTCTGCTTCGTGCGGAGTACCGTTACTCAGACTTTGGTAAGAAGGAATATAAAAAGTATTACCTTAAACTAGGTTACACAACCAATGACTTTCACGTAGGTATCGCTTACAAGTTCTAATTTCATCAAAAGTGCAATTATGAATAAAAAGTATTAATAAAAAATTAAATTTCCAAAAGATATTGACTTTTACAAAAGCGCTGTTTTCTGGGCTTTTATTTGTACGACTGTGACATTTTTACTACAGCTTTTCTATTTATAATCTTGTAAGGTCGTTTTGTAGTTAATTTAGGAGCAAAATTATGAATACAAAATCTTTAATAGCAACTTCTATTGCCGCTTTAATTTCAGCTTCTGCAGCACAAGCTGCTGACGTGGTGATCCCTCGTGAAACAGCCCCAGCAGTTATCGCAGCAGCCCCTTCGTTTTCTTGGACAGGCTTTTATCTTGGTGGTCAAGTTGGTAACTTTTCGAGTAAAACTAAAGTAACTATTCCAGGAGAAGATAAAGAACTTGTCAAAAAAGATAACACACCTAGTCCTTCTGGTTTCATGGGTGGGATTTATGCCGGATCTAACGTAGACCTTGGAAATGGTCTCATTCTCGGTGTTGAAACCGATGCAGTTTGGGCAGACCGTGAAGAATCAAAAACAGCCCGTGAATTGACTCTTACTAAAGAAGATGTGGCATTTTTTAATAATGCCCTTGAAAAAGCTAAGGTTGAATTAAAAGATCAGCAACGGTTTGAAATAGGTGACAAGGTAACGGAAAAGCACAGTTACAAAGAAAAATGGTCTGGTGCTACACGCGTTCGTATCGGTTTTGCTGCTGTTGACCGTATTATGCCTTATGTTGCTGGTGGTATTGCCTATGCGCAGGTACAGGGTATTCAATCAGTTACAGGAAAAGGAGAGAGAGTTAAAGTTGAACAGAAAGCTGATGTGGTTGAAAACCCATCAATTAAGCAAAATGTAGATTTGACTGGTGGTACTTGGGCTGATGACACGAAGACAATGGTTGGTTTCACTATTGGCGGCGGTGTTGACTTTGCAATGACCGACAACGTTCTTTTACGTGCAGAATACCGTTACTCCGATTTTGGTAAAAAGAAATTCGCCAACGATACACGTGAATTCAACTACAAAACCAATGACTTCCGTGTAGGTGTCGCTTACAAATTCTAATTTCGTAAAAATGAAATTATTAGCACAAAAAATACTAAGGCCTCGTTTAACGGGGCCTTTATTTTATTAGCTCTCTATTTTATTTCTCTTAATCTCTTTTATTTTTTATTTGTATCATTTTGTATTATAAGGCTTAAAAAAGTTTTATATTATAAAAGGCGAATTAGTAGTATGCAGTGATTTTATAACTACTTATTACATAAAATCTTATATTACGGCTATCATTTTACACTTAAGTGAAAAGTATTTAATTAATCTCAGAAATAAGACAATATCATAACCAGTGACGAACTTTAGTCTACTTTTATATGCTAGATTAGAGCGAGCATACTACATATATCTGTTAGAGTAAGTTCTGAAACGGGAATACAGCCTCATTGGGGAAGAATATAAAGTTACAAAGAGAAAAACTAGTTTCCAACTTTATCATCTTCTTTTAATTTAGCTTTACGTTTTTGTTTATTGCATTTCTTAATGGGATCATACTCCTCATGCAAAACAGAACGCCCTAAACGGAATACACTTGTTGTTGTGTATTCACACATTTGTTTTAAATAAATATTTTTCAAAGTACATCAAGCCCACTTCTCTCTGGAAAAGATTTGAATATTTTAGGCTCTGATGTTCAAGCAACGGATAAACTTCTCTTGCAAGCTGAGAGGAATGTTTCGATTGATGCCACACGCAACAGTGCCAATAGCCATCGCGGGGATCAAACCTTTCATGTCGCCGTGCACAATGGCTCTCATTTAAGTTCTGGAAAAAATACCACTGTTCTATCGGGTGGCGATATCCATATTGCTGCTTCCGATATAGATGCCAAGGGCAATGTTGGTCTTGGTGCCCAAGGGGAGGTAACAATAGGGGTAAGAAACGATGAGATGGAGTATCATCTTCGCACCAAAAACACGAAAGTGGACATGCAAGCTTCTCATGCCGTTGGCTCTTCGATAAAATCGGGAGGTGATACCACTGTCATTGCAGGGCAGGATGGCAAACCACATGATCTTAGCATCACAGGCAGTTCCATTGCGGCTGATGGCAAGGTAGGGCTGAAAGCCAGCAACGATGTCCTGATCAATAATGCAGAGGATAGCTTACATTATGAGATGTCGTACCATAAAGACGGTGGGGTGTTTAGTAGCAGCAAATCTGAGCATAACAAGATGGATGTGCGCCAAGTTGTGGGGTCAAGCATAACAGGGGGTGAAGGCGTTGCCATTGATTCCGGAAACAACACGGAAGTTGTAGCCTCGACGCTCATAGCCGGTAAGGCAGAGGAAACGTCAGGAGAGAAAGCACCAGGAGATCAGAAACAAGCGGATATTACCATTCACTCTGGGGGAAAGATTGTCATCAAAGGCGCCCAAGAACACTTGGATCAGCAAGCGCAATCGTCATCAAGTGGCTTTTTGCATGAGAAATCGTCCGATACATCTCAATCGCATACCACAACGGTCTCCTCTATCCTTGGGGCGACGGGCAACATCGTGTTAGACGCACAAGGAGAAGCCAAGATTTCTGCTTCTCATCTGCTTTCCGGTCAAGATATCAATGTGAGCGGAGAAAGTGTGACGATTGATGGCATGACAGATCATCATAAAAGCCATTCAGAGACCCATGAAACGGGTTTTGGTGTGGGATCAGGCAAGGGCTTTGTGTCGATATACGGGAGTGAGGGAAAGACAGAAAATGAAGAGAGTTTTGAGCATCAAGGTTCTTCTCTCAATGCGGATGGTACGATCAACATCACTGCCAAGAAAAAAGATGTGACAATTGTTGGCTCTGATCTTGCAGGTGAGAATATTAACCTTTCGGCAGCTCGTGATGTGAATGTGCTTGTTGGTCATAATAGCCATTCCTCAAGCTCAAAGGAAGAACGTACAGGCTTTGGCATTCAGTTTGAAAAGAGCAACAGCGGTGCTTCTGTAGGTGTTGGAATTGCAAGCGCCAAAGATACGGGCGATCAATGGGAAAATACTTCCACACAATCACACATCACGGCACGCCAAGATGTGCAGATTACTGCTGACAATGATGTGAATATGCAAGCAGCCATTGTTTCGGCGGATCGTGATGTCAACATTGATGCCGGCAATAATATCACCCTATCAGAAAGCTATGATACCTCTAACGGCAAAGAGACACATGAAAAGTCTTTTGCTGGTGTGACAACTTCCGTTGATATCGGTGTCCTTGGCACGGTACAAGGACTAAAAGATGCCGCAGATCACATGAATAATAAGGATGGTAACAATACAGTTATTAATGGCATACTGACCGGCATGAAAATCAGTCATCTTTATAGTAAAGGCAAAACCTTTGTTAATTGGCTGACTGGCAATACGGGGGAAAAGGGGAACACAACCAAAGGACTGAGTAGCTCATTAGGAGGGGTGGGGGGCTCCACCAAGGATGCTCTTGCCAATCTGGCTGGCGCATCTGGCAGTGTAACCGTGGGCTTTAAAACTGAGAAAACAGAAGCCTCTTCTCAAGTCTCCACAGCGGTGACAGATAGCATAGAAGGCGGACGCGCTGTTAACATGCAAGCCCACAAAGGCAGCATTCATGGTGTTGGCGCTGATATTATTGCTGGTACCAATCCAATCTATGTGCTGGAAAATGATGCACAGAGCGGAAAGATCACCATGGAAGCAGGTGAAGATATCATCTTTGAAAGTGCACAAAACACGCAAAGCACACAAAACAGCAGTGAAAGTGCTTCAATGAGTGTTGGCACCGGTTATGGCACGGGTGGCGCAGGGGCAACGGGTAGTGCTGCTTTTAGTCAAGGGGAAGGTTCCAGTGAGGAAGTTCAACACAAAAACAGCCATATTATAGGCACCGGCACCGTTCATACCACGAGTGGGGCAAACACCACATTGGCAGGCGCCGTGGTTTCTGGAGAGCGTGTAGAAATGGAAGTAGGGGGTGATTTTGCCATTACCAGCCGCAGTGATACGGGACAAACTTCCAGTAAGCAAAATTCTGTTTCTGTTGGGTTTGGTGCTGGACAAAAGGGTGGTGGGGGGTCCATGAGCGCCTCTTTCCAAAAGGATAAATCCTCCAGCGATTATCATAGTGTTGTGGAACAATCAGGCATCAAAGCTGGTGATGGCGGCTTTAATATCATAGTTAAAGATAAAACAACGCTGACCGGAGGCATCATTGCCAGCACCGCGCCGGCAGAAAAAAACAGCCTGACCACAGGAAGCATTAGCACCAGTGATATCAGCAACGGTGCGCATGCTAA
>NZ_JBHINK010000047.1:418-2693 GCF_042194905.1 Bartonella sp. CL63NXGY | reverse complement strand
TCGCCCAAACAAACTGTATATCCTGATTTCTGGCTAAGTAGCCCTTCTTCTCCGGATAAAGACAGAGTAGCCATTGATATAAAAACTACTTATAGAAAGAGTGCTAATGCTAAATTTGGATTTACTTTAGGATCCTATACTAGTTTTCTAAGAAATGGGACTAAGAACATTGCTGGTTCATATGATATGTATAAAACACATTTAATTATTGGATTTGTATATACCAGAAGTAAAAAATATTCTACTCAAATATTATCACTTAACGACTTAAACAGTATTTATTCACCTGTCGAAGACGTTAATTACTTTGTTGCAGAAAAATATAAAATAAGTGGTGAAAAACCTGGAAGTGGCAATACCGCCAATATTGGTACTTTTTCTTCAAACAATATAATGGATTTTGAAAATGAAAAAGGCCCCTTCGCACAACTAGGCAATGATGTTTTTGAAGACTATTGGAAGAATTATCCTACTCCTAGTGAAAGATCAAATAACAATGTAAATTACACTAATCTTAAGGAATATGTAAGTTGGAAAAAAACTATTGATCCAGTTGTTGGTACCCAACTACAGCAAAAAATAGCTAACCTAGGATTAATGCTTCAGTAATTGCATTTCTATTTTTCTCGTGCCCCCCAACAAAATAAAAATGTTTATTTGTGACCATTTCGCCTCTCCATAAGCGTAAATGGTCATTTTTTCTATATTTATTTTCATACCACATAGATAATGCAAAGTGTAATTCTTTATGATAATTAAAATAATCTACCAATTCTCTAGCTTCTTGTTCACCCCAGGAAGTGAAATAATCAGTATTTCTCCCGATATATGGCGGATCTAGATATATATAATCTTTAGGAGTAGCTTCCTTTAGTAACGATTTCCAATCAGTACATACAAATGACCAGTCATGGGATATGATTCTCTTTTGGACTGTATCCACCTGATTAACTATTTTAGTTATTAAGGCAGGGCGAAATCTATCTGGCTTTCTACCAAATGGAACATTATATCCATTTTTGCTAAAGCGTATCATTCCGTTAAAGTTAGATCTTTGTAAAAAGAGAAAATCTAATGGATCATGATATTTATTGAATCTATCTCTAACTTTATAGTAATAACTATGCTTATCGCTTGGAGTTTGTGATAATTTTTCGCCCTCAGTTTGTAAGAACTCTCGTACTATTAAGGGGGTAATTTGTTCTTTTTGCAATTTTTGATAAAAATCAATAATATATGGATTTATATCTCCAAATATTGCATGTTCAGGCATAACATTAAATCCAACAACACCAGACCCCATAAATGGTTCATACCAAATTCCTTTATTATATCTAATATTCGTCTTTATGAACGGAATTAGTTTGGTCTTAATCCCCTGAATTTTAATCGGGGGTACAATTGTTTTTTCAGCCGTCTTACTTGGGAATAGTTCTTCCTGAATCACCATGCCATTTTCTTCCTTTCACTACATAGACAATATTGTTTCTACTGAAATAACTTTACTTGCTAAATCTTCATACGATTTAAATAACCTGCTATCGAAACATCGAGATAGCGGGCTTTATTATTTTTGCGACCAGTATCACTTGGACGCCAGTGTTGAGAAACATAGCGCATATGTTCTTGCACCTTATGGTCCCCTGCTACGCCACCATTATTAAGCTTTTTAAGTTCATCATATTGCGGATAAACATTCTCCTGCAAATAGATCATCAGCTCCTGATTAATCAGGTCTTGTGGTGTTAACATACCCGTCTTAGTCAACATCTCTGTATATGGGCTTTGCATTGCATCCGCATAAATGGCGCTGTCAGCCTTTCTAAGCGACTTTTGACGTTTAGCATCTAGTTCTCCCGTTTTACGAGGAAGTCGCGCTATATGCTTTGCTGTGACGATAAAACGGATGTTTTTAACTGCCCTACCTTCTTTGATCTTTTCAAATTCAACTTGTAAGTGAGTATTTTGAGAAATCTCCTCACATGGCTTCTGTAAAATCCATTTAGTAAACGTGGACATTCTTGCGTACTCATCAGTTGTATCGGTCAATCGGCGAAGCTCATCCACACTAATAACTGGATTCTTTAACTTCTCTAATTGTGCTTCTGATCGTCCACCATGGCTTTGATAATACTCATATTGGCTATAATGCATACTCAACCAGCGATATATGATCATCGAATATTTACTAGAAAGATCCATTAAATCAGTAAGTGCATACTGGGTAAAGTTCTTCTTCAAGTCCATGATATAAGGCATAATTGCTTCATCGAAG
>NZ_JBHINK010000047.1:0-408 GCF_042194905.1 Bartonella sp. CL63NXGY | reverse complement strand
CGCACTGTTACATCATCGTTGTAATCATTCCACTCAATATAAGGGATCGGAACGATTCTCCGATACTTAAAGCCTCGCTTACCCTTGACCTCACGGATTTCAAAATAAGCCTGCTGTTGCATTCGTTCAATAGCCTGCTTAAAGCGGTAGTTCATATTAGTATCATTAACGCCAAAGAAAGAGAACATCTCTTTTTTGGATAAATGAATTGTGTTGTTGGCTGGTGGCTTGTCAATGTTTAAGACGGATACGGCTAACTCAAACATTTTCATTGGTACCTTGTCCATCTTGGCTACACTTGTGATTAAGTCATTGTGTTCAACCACTGTGCGGTCAGCAAACTTAGCCTTATTTTCTCGACTGATTGCCATAGTAGATCTCCCGGAATTTAATACCTCTTTATGATAC
>NZ_JBHINK010000046.1:0-2769 GCF_042194905.1 Bartonella sp. CL63NXGY | reverse complement strand
ATTGAAAGCACCGCGCTGGCAGATAAAAACAGCCTGACCACAGGAAGCATTAGCACCAGTGATATCAGCAACAGTGCGCATGCGCAAGCTAGCAGCCAAGGTTTAAGCATTTCTGCGGGTGGTCCGATGTATCAGGGCAAATATGGTGTCGGGAAAAACATTGCTAAAAATGTCTTAGATCATTCAAAAGCTAAAGATTTAGAGGAAGGATATACCAAATCTGCTATCAGCAATGGCACCATTGTCATTACTGATGAAGCAGGGCAGAAGGCGTTGACGGGGCAAGATGTTGAGCAAGCCATCGCCTCCCTTAATCGGGATACTGCTAGCGCCCATAAGGGTGTACAACAGCTCGATGTAGGCAAGCTGGAACAAATCGTCCATGAAAACCGTGAAATGGTAACGCAACTCTTAGAAGAGGGGTTTAAATACAGCGATGATTCCTATAAAACCATGTTTATCAAAGAGCACCCCATCGCCGTGGTCGACCGTGATGAAAATGGCAATACAATCTATGAAATAGATGCAAATGGGGTACCTATAAGAGATGCTCGTGGACAAAATATTCCTAAGTTTCATTATTTAACGGATGAAGAAAAGCAACATTTGCAAGAAGGTGCTGATGGCAAGGTGCATGTGTCCCTCAATGGCATTTTTACACCACCCTATGAGGCGGCTGTTTATGCAGAGCAACATGCGGAGAATAAAAATGTACCGCTTTATTTTGTTGTGTTCCCTCAAGCCGATTCTGCTATCTCAGAACTTCTGGTCGCGGGCTATCAGAAGTTTATGGAAAATAACTTTTGGGGTTTGACCAATTCAACACAAGAAGCAAAAGATATAATGTCTCGCTATGGTAACACAGGATTGCATTTTGATGCCCATAGTCGTGGCAGTTTGACAGGCTTTAATATGATGAATTCTTTCAAACAAGAAGGTGTAAATGATGTAGCTGGCAATACAACGATCAGTTTCTATGGACCAGCGGCTAATGTTTTGGCGGCATCCGGTCTGTTAGGTTATGTGAGTGGTGGCAAACAAACCACTATTGGCTTTGATGGGAATAGATATGACTTTGTAAGCAGAATTATTGGTGGCAATGGCTATACCTACGAGACAATACCTGCTGGTAGTAACATGTGGAAAGAATGGTGGAGAGTGATCATGAATCCCATAAGCTCCCATACTTGTCTTGGAGATGCGAGTCCACAATGTAGATATGATTATGGTTTATCTCATCGTGAACAATTTCCTTTAAGTAAATCACGGAGTAAAAAATGAAACAAACTCTAAAATTATTAAGCACTGTAACTTTGTTAATTATAACTGGATGTAATATCGATAAACCTCCTCTAGGAGAGGTGGCAGCGTGGAAGAAACCAGGAGCAGATTTTACAGAGGTAGGAAAAGCCTTGTTAGAATGTGGAATGCCAACACCTTATTATACCGATCCAGAAAGCAGAAAGCTTAGTATCAATGCATGGGCAACAATTCATGCGTGTATGGTTCAATCAGGATTCCATTATGAAAATGAACATGAGGGTGGATGGTGTTATACTTTTAAAGCCGAAAACCTTCCCATTTGTCGTCCAGGCGCTGTGATCCCGAGGCCCAGTGTCAAGAAGCGCTTAAACAGCCCTTTTTGTAAAAAATATAAAAACGCACCTGAATGCAAACCTTAAGTGTTTCTATTGGTGATGATCAACAATCTGCCATCCTTGCCTTTGCTTGGAACGGCGGGATTGTTTTCTCAACCAATCATCTCAATATTGTTTACCGTTGTTTTAAGCAGCGGTGACAGGAAATATCAACAAGCTTCCGAGCTGTTTATTGTAAATAAATCCATTGAAAGAGGGGAATAATGAAGAAAATCTTAAAACTATTGAGTTGCATAGCTCTCTTAAATACAGCTGGATGTGTTAACCAACCTCCTCCATCAACTTTAGCATTATGGGAAAAACCAGGTGTCGATAAAGCGATGATCCAACAATCCTTATCAAAATGTGGCTGGAAACCGGTTTATGCTTCTTCTAGTGATATGAATTCGTATGCGAGTGAATTTGCCTCAGTTTATGAGTGCATGAAAAAAGCAGGTTTCCGGTATAAATTGCAAGATTCAAAAGGGCTCTATTTTGTACAACCTCTGAAAAGTGACTCGTTTTTAGCTAATTTGATGCTAGCTGGATATCAGCAATTGATGGACAATGACACCTTTGGTGTGACCAACAAAACGAAACAGGAACGCGCTTTACTAACGCATTTTGAGGATGAAAGAAAACGTCAGCAAAAGCAAAAAGCTTTACAAAAGCGATCACCAAAGCGTCCTCCCCATCGTTAAAAAGGTCGTTAGATAAAATCACGAATGAAGTAGAGGATCAAAGCTGTCTCCTTCTTTATCCACGCAACGGGCACTTTTAATTTGGTGGTTAAGATAGTCGACAATAGAGCAGGTGAGGTTTCATTACGGGGGATGCGTATTTTGAAGCCAAAGTCGTGGGGCAATCCACAGGATACGTTAAGCGGTTTGACCGAGGCTGGCGCATCTGGCAGTATGACAGTGGGCTTTAAGAAAGCAGAAGCTTCTTCTCAAGCTTTCATCGCGATGAGCACAACAATAGAAGCAGGACGCGCTGTCAACATGCAAGCCCACAAAGGCAGCATCCATGGTGTTGGAGCCGATATTATCGCTGGTACCGCGCCGGCAGAAAAAAACAGCCTGACCACAGGAAGCATTAGCACCAGTGATATCAGCAACGGTGCGCATGCTAA
>NZ_JBHINK010000045.1:0-2809 GCF_042194905.1 Bartonella sp. CL63NXGY | reverse complement strand
ACCGCGCCGGCAGAAAAAAACAGCCTGACCACAGGAAGCATTAGCACCAGTGATATCAGCAACGGTGCGCATGCTAAAGCCAGCAGCCATGGGTTTAGCATTTCTGGGAATGACACGATAAAGAACATTGCCAAGAATGTTTTAAATCACGGCAAAGCCAAGGATGGAGCAGAAGGGGAAACCAAATCTGCTATCAGCGATGGGACTATCATCCTTACTGATACAACTGGACAGAGGGCGATGGGGGAAGATGCTGGACAAATCATTGGCTCTCTCAACCGCAACACCGCAGCAGCCCACCAAGCTGTAGGACAGCTAGATGTCGCACCGCTTGAGGGAGCAGTGCATAATCGCGTAGATATGATCAATGATTTATCGGATGAAGGATTGGGATACTGGGACAAAGTGCGCGAAGTCGCAAATGTTAAAGAGCATCCAGTAGGTGAGATTGCGCATGATGAAAATGGCAAAGTACTCTATTTAACCGATGAAAATGGAGAGTATATAAAAGACAGCGATGGAGAATATATCACTCTGTATCACTTTTTAAATGCTGAAGATGAGCAGTATTTACAAGCTGGCTCTGATGGCAACAGGCGTATGTTCTATAATGGTATTTTTAACACACCCGATGAGGCAGCGCGTAATGCGGTTCAGTTAGCTGATAATGAGCATGAGCCCCTTTATTTTACATACCACCCACAAGCTAAAGACAGGCTCGTAGAGATCGGAGTAGCGATTTATGAGTATTTTGGGAGATGGAGTAATTCGACCAAGAAGTTACAAGATTTTATCTATCGTTATGGCAATACAGGGGCGATTGTTAGTGCGCATAGCCGTGGTAGTTTGACAGTGGGCAATGGAATGCGTGACTTTGAACAACGTGGCATTCACGGTATAGCAGAAAAAACAGATATCTATCTTTTTGGACCAGCTGATAACTCTCAATCAATAGCGAATGCACTATATTATGTGAGTGATGGTAAAAAAGATCATATTTATTTACAAAACCATATATTCGATCCCATTGGTACAGGAATTGGTCACAATCTACCTACTTTTTATAAGGCACCCTTAAGGTTCCCTTATGCAATATTTCCACCAGCAACTCCAATGATAGAGCAAGGGAAAGCTCTAGGCGGCTTTAAATCTAGCACCCATAGGTGTTATGGTAATGCGTCGGCAGCATGTAAACGTGATTATGGAGCACATCATAATGATAATACAAAAATTTATGCACCTTATGCAATTTTAGATAATTTAGGTTTAGGTTATTTATGGAGAAAAAAATGAATACACTGTTTAAACTATTGAGTGGGATAGTTTTATTAAGTATAGCTGGATGTGACATTGAAAACATTGACAAACCTGCTCCAGGGTACGTGAATATGTGGGAGAAGACAGGAGCAGATTCTACTGAGGTAGGAAAAGCCTTATTAGAATGTGGAATGCCGAGTCTTATCGATCCTGATTCAGAAAATAAAGAGGTAAACAATAATGGATGGGCAACAATTGATGCCTGTATGGTTCAAGCAGGATTCCACTATAAAGATAAATGGGGAGGAACTTGGTGTCAAAACTATAAAGCCGAAAATTTGCCCATTTGTCAGCCTGGTGCTGTCATCCCGAAGAGAAGTGTCGAAAAGCGCTTAAACAGCCCGTTTTGTAAAAGGTATAAAAATGCATCTGAATGCAAGCCTTAAGTCTTTCTTGTAATGACGGGATTGTTTTCTCACGCACATTATTTAACGCCTGAAGAACAACAGAATTTACAAAAAGGTGCTGATGGCAAGGTGCATGTGTCCTTTAATGGCATCTTTACTCCACCAGAGGAAGCCGCTGTTTATGCGGTTCAACATGCGAAGGATAAAAATGAACCGCTTTATTTTGTGGTGTTCCCTCAAGCCGATTCTGCTATCTCAGAACTTCTAGTCGCGGGCTATCAGAAGTTTATGGAAAATAACTTTTGGGGTTTGACCAATTCAACACAAGAAGCAAAAGATTTGATGTATAGCTATGGTCTTACAGGATTAGAACTTTATGGACATAGTCGCGGGACAATGACATTGGGGAATATGCTGAATTCTTTCAAACAAGAAGGTGTGCACGGTATAGCCGACAACACGAATATCAATTTCTATGGACCAGCCTTTAATGTTTTAGTTGCATCCGGTCTGTTAGGTTATGTGAGTGATGGCAAACAAACCACTATTGGCTTTGATGGGAATAGATATGACTTTGTAAGCAGAATTATTGGTGGCAATGGCTATACCTACGGGACACTCCCTGCTGGCAGTAATGTTTGGACAGAATGGTTGAGAGTGGCTACAAATCCCATAAGCTCCCATACCTGTCTTGGAGATGCGAGTGATAAGTGTACATGGCGCTATGGCACATCTCATCGTGAACAAAAACCTTGAATTAAATAATGGAGTAAAAAATGAAACACATCGTAAAATTATTAAGTGCTGTAACTTTGTTAAGTATAGCTGGGTGCCAGTTTAATAAAACTCCCATATCTTCTATAGGGGCATGGGAGAAGCCAGGAGCAGATTTTACGGAGATAGGAAAAGCCTTGTTAGAATGCGGTATGCCAACCCCTTATGATAAGGATCCAGAAAGTAGAAAGCTCAGTAATAATGCAAATGCAACCATTGATGCTTGCATGCTCCAAGCGGGATTTCGCTATAAATATGATGTGGGGGGAGGCTGGTGTGGAAATCATAAAGCTGAAAACTTGCCGATTTGTCGTCCAGGTGCTGTCATACCACAGCGCAGTGTCAAGAAGCGCTTGAACAGCCCTTTTTGT
>NZ_JBHINK010000044.1:0-2940 GCF_042194905.1 Bartonella sp. CL63NXGY | reverse complement strand
AATTCACCGCATCGGTGCTTTCAGTACCCGTTGCCACTCCAGTTATCTTTTTACCTCCAGCATCAATACCTCCGGTGATTATTTTCGGACCATTGGCAATCACTAAGCCTGTTGCATCTAGGGTATTGCTTCCTGCAGTTACTTTATTGACTGCAATATCCTTGGCTAGATCAAATTTTATATTATTGTCATCTTTGCCTTTGCTAATTTGAAGATTTTCACTTGCCGCTGATAAATCGATCTTGCTCTCTATACCAATAGTTGTAGCATCTGCACCACCAACAGACAGCTGCCAACCTTTATCTACGTAATTTTGTAATGACTTTATCTGCGCAACATTTACTGCATCAGTCAGTTCAGAACCAGCTGCTACCCCTATAATTTGTCGCGTTCCCTTCTCGCTGAGATTACCAACACTCATGGCACCATAAACACTCTTCCATTGAATGTCAGTACCTGTTGCATTCGCTTTCTTATTAGGAGAATAGCCAAAAACACCTTTAGCCCTATCGGCCACAGAATTGTAACCTAGCGCAATACCGCCCGCTTCTTTCACTTCTGCCCATGCACCAACAATGGTGGCAGCAGAAGCGTAGTCTTTCGCGGCGTTGCCAACAATAGTAACACCTTGAAACAGATTATTTTGTGAAAATGTCTTTATGCCGTTACCAATAGCAATAATATTAATGGCATTCGCATTCGGACTGTTTCCTATTTTTATATCATCATTAGCTGCATACGTACTCACCCTCCTTGCTAAACGATTAACGCCAGACAGCAAAATATCATCACTATTATCGTCCTCAACAGGCAGCATCCACCCTTTTTTAACAAATGTTTTTGGCAATTTTCGCACAGCAATATTATCCGCACTCATGCTTTTATCGTTAACCGCTATTCTTGTAAGCTGTGGCGCTTTCTTATCATCAACATTTCCAACTCGCGCAGAACGGCTACCTTCTGTCAAAACATTTACGATAGGACTCTTATCTCTCTTACCAGAAAGGGTTTTGGTTAAAAAATTTGCGTAATCATCAGAAGCATTCAAACTAGCAACAGAGAGAAGGCTTTGTGGATAAGATACACCAGCACTTTTTACACCCTCAAGAAACGTGTTTCTAAAATCAGGATTTGCTGAAAAAACAGGCGTAACATTCGATAAGAATGTAGCCGCTATAGCCAACGAAAGAACTTTAACAAAAGAAAAACGAGAACGTTTTAATTCACTCGCAGCTTGTGGGGCATATAATTTTTTCATAACAAACTCTCCAATGAAAAAACTTAAAAACACCTCCAAAACATAAAAAAGACACATTTTAGCATTATTGATCTCTTTGGAATTCAGAGTAGACGATTATTGCTTAGAGTGTGAACATTTTGAGTCTTTAGTTTTGTTTTGTTTGCGCTCTCTGTATTGAGACCTAAATGTTTGTCTTTTTGATTATGTTTTGTGGACATAAAGATGACACATTTAGAGTCTAGGTTTTTTAGTGTGCTGTTTTTTCTAACTAAAAAGGGGTCTTTATATTTAATATTACATTTTACTTGGTAGTGGTTACTATAAAATCCTTTGTACTAGGTTTTAGTATGTATTTTCCTAATTATAGACTTTATTTTTATTAGAAAGCATGGTTTTGTTAATAATAAGTAAAGTAAAAAGAAATTGTAATATGTCCGGAATATAGTTTTCCTTGGATAACTGGCTTTTTAGTTGGATTTTTTCTTTTTAATATATCATATAATGATATATGCGCGGTCCCGTGATGTACCTTTTATATTTACGCACTACTTTTCCCCCTTTGAATTATTTTATCAAAATGAGTCTTACTAATATACACTCCCATATTGCTATAGGCTGTTCATGAAAATAGCAACATAAAAATATAACTTTTTAGCAATATGGATTCTACTATGATCTTTTTTCAACAAAATATAGAAAAATCTTCTATAAAACCTCACAGTCTATAGCCTCATCAAATATTATGCTTATCTCTAGATAAATACTGTGCGTCTGTAAAACAAAACATCCACCCTTATTTCAATAAATAAGGGTGGATGTTTTGTTTTCGTTGTTCGTATTATTTTATTTTCAGAGTAATTGCACCACCTATGCCCCAATGACCACCAGCACTCGTGGCAGAGAGATTAGAGCGGATTTTTCCGTTTTCAGATGTATAACCAGCACCAAGAGCAAATGCGGATTGTCCACGCCATGTGCCGCTACCAAATGAGACACTCAAAGATCCTGGCTCGTCGAAGTAACGTAGGTTGGATACTGCTAGACCAACGGCAGCTGCTTGCCTTGCCTCTTTCCGTATGCTCTTAATATCATAACTAAACGTTTCAAATTTTATATCGGTTTAGGATTTCGACTCGTTAACACCATTACTCATCGCATTATCCTTGGATTCAGAAAAATATTTATCTACATATTTTTTCGCATCATCAAAAACTGTCTTAATCTGCTGCTCACTGTCATGTAACAACCACCAACCAGCTCCCTCCACGACTTCTGTCAAATTTGCGTAAAACACACCACTCTTTACACCTTTTCTCTTTCTTTATTTTCAACATTAATGCTGGCACTGTTATTTGTGGGAGCCGTTCTTTTAATCGTACAACCCTTTTCGCCCCTGTCTTGTATAGACAGGAGCATTTTTGAAAATAATCGTAGTGAATTTTATTAATTTAGAGTTAAGCTTAATCCTACACCTACACCCCAGCGCCCTCCGGCACTTGTCACAGATAGACTAGAGCGAATATTTCCATCTTCAGATGTATAACCAGCACCAAGAGCAAATGCGGACTGATTGAGCCATATACCACTACCAAGTGCAACACTTAACTTTCCTGGTGCATCATTGTAACGTAAGTTGGACACCGCTAGACCAATAGCAGCAGCTTGTCTTGCTTCTTTCCGAACATCCTGAATAGCATAAT
>NZ_JBHINK010000043.1:0-3123 GCF_042194905.1 Bartonella sp. CL63NXGY | reverse complement strand
TCTTTAAAACTCTTTAAAAAAAATAAATTGGTACAAAACCTAGTGTCAAAATATACAAAACCCGCTGGCAAGCTACACACAGAATCAAAAAGTTATAGCACCATAAAAGTGCTGTGGCGGAGGGGGTGGGATTCGAACCCACGGTACAGTCTCCTGCACGCCGGTTTTCAAGACCGGTGCCTTAAACCGCTCGGCCACCCCTCCAAACTAGATATGCTTTTTGACAAATTTCTTGTAAAAGGTCAATCATTTTAAAGCGTTCTTTGTAAAACTATTTAAGTTTCAATTAAAATAATTTTTCATAAGTTAATTCTTTGAGTGTGTTATCTAAGAGTTTCATTTCTAAACATGATAGTTTTTTCTGAAAAAATGAAAGGTAATTATGATATTTATCATTTTTTTCCTGTTTAAAAGTTTTTTATAAAGCAATATTTTTTTAAAGTTCTAACAATCGTTATTCGTAATAATAAGAAATGTTTAGTTGAAAATGTTTGATAAATTATATTAAATTCCGGTCGTGTATTTTTGAATTATTTTACCTTTCCAGATATTTATTTTATTTAGATCGTTCATATTGGCGAAAAGAAAATGTTATTACTCTAACAGTTTATGAGAGATAAATTTGTAAGAATGACATATATATTCAAGGAAAGTTTTTATTGAGTTTAAATTAAGTACAATTCAATAAGAAAGCTCTTTAAAAGATTTTAATTTTTTAAATAAAAATATTCAGATATTTAGTGCGTCTAAATAGTACCTTGGAGGGAATGGTTGATTTGCACTATTTGAATAAAATTTTATGTAAGATTTGCATCGATAGTTTAAAATTTCTTCTAGATATGACTGGAAATTAGGTATATTTATAATGCTTTTTCTGTGGGATAAGCAAAAAGTTAATTTGAATGGAAGAAAAAATTATTGAGCAATACGCTTAGATCAATAGATAGTTTTTTAAGGTATTACATAGTTTTTCAAGAATAGAACTTAAAAACGCTAAATTATGCAGAAGCAGAAAGCATAAACTTTAACAGACAAGGTTTTAAAAGCCGATTCATTTACAAACATGTGTAAAATAAAAAATGGTGCCCCCAGAGAGCGAATCAGGCTTTAGCAACAAGATTCAAAGTATATAAAGATGTGTAAGGGCGTATTGATGTCTATAGCTTTTTATGATTCAATAAAAAAAGTAAGTATTAAAGAAAAAATCTCAAATCAGAAATTAAAGGTGGTCTAAAAGGTGGACCCAAAAAGGTGGACGAGCAATGCTTGAAAAGGTGGACGAGAGGGGACGTTAAGTGAGGGCGATTCATCGGTTATCAGCATCATTCGTAAAGACGTCTCCGCAGGGTAAATATTGTGACGGGGCAGGGCTATGGTTGAATGTTCGAAAAGACAATACACGCTCTTGGTTTTTTCGCTATACGCACTACAATAAGCGCCGTGAAATGGGACTTGGTCCTGTTACAAAACTCTCTTTAAAAGAAGCGCGTGAGCTTGCTAGGCATTATAGTGATATTCTTAAAGAAGGCAATGATCCTATTGTCTTTCGAGAACAAACCGTCTTAAAACAGCAAAGCAATATTTTTCAAGAAATTGCAAAAGCGGCTTTTGAAAGCAAAAAAGCAGAGTTGAAAAATGAAGGTAAAAACGGCCGCTGGTTTTCTCCACTAGAGTTGCACGTGATTCCACACATTGGTAATTTACCTATAGAAAAATTAACAGCCAATATTATTCGCAATGTTCTCTCACCCCTTTGGCATGAAAAAGCAGACACAGCGCGAAAAGCACTTAACCGTATCAATATTTGCTTGAAATATGCTGCGGCTTTTGGTTTAGATGTTGATCTACAGGCTTGTATGAAGGCACGCGCTCTTTTAGGAAAACCACGTGCGACATCAACAAATATTCCTGCTATGCCATGGCAAGAGGTTCCGGCATTTTATCAAAGCTTGGATGATAAGATCCTTTCAAATTTAGCACTGAAGTTACTCATTTTGACGGGAGCACGGTCATATCCATTGCGCTATTTGCGCCTTGAACAAATTGATAAAAATATATGGACGATACCAAAAGAAAACATGAAAGGTATTGTAGGGAAAGTTTCAGACTTTCGCGTGCCACTAAGTGGTGAAGCTTTGAGAGTTATTGAAAAAACTCTCCCCTTTGAAAAGAATGGTTTTCTCTTTTCTGGTCTTAAAGGTAACCCCATTTCTGATGCCACCATGGCAAAATATATGACAGTTTGTGGTTTGACTTATCGTCCCCATGGTTTTCGTTCAAGTTTACGGGATTGGATAGCAGAGACAACGTCAACACCGTTCGAGATTGCCGAAACTGTTCTTGCCCATTCAGTTGGGAGTTCAGTGACAAAAGCTTATATGCGAACGGATTTTTTAGAACAACGACATGTTCTCTTGGAACAGTGGGCTTCATTTATAACAGGATAGAATTTTTACAATTACCTCTGCAGTGTTTTTAGCTATTTTGGAGAGAAATTTGATATGTCCAATTCTGTGAAAATAACAGTTTTAAATGTGTAAAGCTATTATTGATAGTCTCCATGAGACGAGCAAAATTAAGAAACCATTTTCTAAAGAATTTCGCGCGTCTCAGAGTATGTTTAGAGTCGGATATTTGGTTTTTGTGTAAAAATACTTACAAACGCATCCATAATACGTGAAAAATCAAGCGCTAATAAGAGTATAATGAGTACAATCCATTTCGTATAACGCGACATCACTTTTACACTTTTATAGGTCATGATGATTTCTTGAAGGATTTCTTTTTCTGCTTCTGTAAGCTCTGTATCGTCTTGTGTTTTTTTTCTAGCCATGTTTCCACCCACACACGCGTTCACCTAGATTATTGTGCTTTAAAATCTCTCTTGCTAAGTTTGAACTGATGGCGTTCAGATCTTGCTTATCTAAATAAATTGGCAACCAGCCAACACAAGAAGAAGCATATTTATTTGTCGTGCAACCAGTCAGAGAGAGCAGCACGCACATCAGCATCACTTTTTTGATTAACTTCACTTTCCACCTCCAGACGTGTTGTGGCTGCTTTTAAAGCTTTTTCTGTTTGCTTTTGTTGCTCTGCTTTTTTCCCAAGAGTAAAAGCTCTTGC
>NZ_JBHINK010000042.1:0-3152 GCF_042194905.1 Bartonella sp. CL63NXGY | reverse complement strand
GCTATATCTTCAGGGGGGAGTTTTATTTTAGCATCGCGATAGGTTGTATAAGCTATGCGACCAAGCTTTTTCATGAGACCAGCAGGGATAGTTTGTGGTTTAAAACCAGCTGCTTTCGCCTTTTCCATGTCTGTAAACATTTCGCCTTCTCCAGTGAGAAGCCAATGAAAGTCTACGCCATAAATTTTGTGATAGGCAATTACGATAGATGCTGGTGGCTCATTTATACCGAGCTCATAATTTGCAAGCGTATTTTTTGCCAAATTAAGAGATTTGGCAAAAGCACCGCGTTCTTCGTTTCCGAGGATTCGTCTTATTTCACGTAGGCGTTTTGCCAATGGTGTTTTAGGTTCTGTTTCTAAACGTGCCAAAAAAATACCCATTAAGACCATTTTACGGGTTGACAAACCCGTAAAATGGTTTTAACTGTTATTACCGCCCGATATTGAGGGCAGATATTTTACAATTAACCCCACAAAAAACGGATGGTTTGAGCATCCGTTTGAAGCAGGAGCGAAAGTTATGACAACCACCCAAACATGCATCCAAGTATGGGATCGCCATAGTATTTTAGCCGAGCTACGCCGCCGTAACATGACCTTGGCGGAGCTCGCGAAAGCTTATCAACTATCGTCATCCAGTGTTCAACACATTTGGACACGGTCTAACGAGAAAGCCGAACGCGCTATTGCCGATTTTATCGGTTTGCCCGTTGAGCAGGTTTTTAGCGACCGCTACCCCAAAAGTCGCCGTCGCATTTTTAAAGCAGCAAAACATGCCAACACAGATTCGCGTGCGCATTCTGCTTTGCGCGGTAATGCTGCTTGAACTTCGTTACACGGCTTTGCGTTTTTGCGCATTTGCCATGAATTTAAATACCATAAGATAAAAAGGTTTATCAATGTCTAAAGATCAGTACGAAATAGGCAAGATAAATTGCATAGAGTTGCATCATAGAACAGCCGTTTGCATGGGTTGGTTCTGGCGATTAGATGGTGGTCATATTGTTTTTATAGGGGGTGGTTATGGTTGCTGCTTGTAATTTATGGACCCCAGAAGCCAGAAGCGATATCGTTAATCCTTATTCGGAGGTTGAACGTTTGGAAGCTATGCTTGCCTGTTCTTTTAAGGCGGTGAGTAGTGGATTTAAACATTTGCCAATCCGGTATATTATTGACCCTCCGCACTGCTTATTTGATGCGGCGTTAGCACGACAGATTGTTATTCATATTTTGCATTATCAGTTTGAGGTGCCGCGGCGGCGTCTTGTTGCCATGCAAGAGCGTGAACGCACTGCTGTTGCTCGTTCTTTGCGTACCATTAACCGGCGTTTGGAAGAACCCGTTTTTGCGAAAGCTTATCGAAGATGGGCGGGGCGTGCGATGGATTTATTCTTTAAAGAGATCAGAAAGGCGGGGGCGTGATGGCACAGTTTCAAAAGCTTGCTCTTGATGTGATTGTGGTACCGGAGCGTATACGCCCTGTGGATGATGAGCATGCCAAGGCACTTGCACAATCAATGGCGCGGGAGGGATTGATGAATCCGATTACGGTGCGCCATACCCCCAATGCTAAGGAAGGTAATTACACGCTTATTGCTGGTGCGCATCGGCTTCGTGCTGCTGAGCTTTTGGGCTATAGTGACATTGATGCCGTTGTGGTGCAGGCTGATAAGGACAATGCCGCGCTTTTAGAGGTTGCTGAAAACCTCTTTCGCAATGAATTGTCAGTGATTGATCGTGCGCTTTTTGTCCAGACTTACCGCGAATTGTGGGAAAAGAAGTATGGGGAAATTAAGCGTGGTGGGGACGGTAGTAATCAACATAAAGTCAAAAAAGAGCAATTGGGACAAGTTGTCCCAATTGCTCAAAGGGACAGCAATGCAACTTCAGATCACAATAAAATCGGGAGTGAAGGGGACAAAGTGGCAAAGGGTCAAGTTGACCCTTTGCCAAATGATGGTGACTTAAATGGCAAAGTGCAAAGTTTGCACTTTGCCAAACATGTGGCGGACCGCATTGGTTTGTCTCCAAAATCAGTAAGACGTCTTAACAGCATTTCTCGACATTTACAGCCAGAATTACGCTCTGTTTTGCGGGGGACAGCCTTGGCAGATAATCAAGCGCAGTTGTTGAAGTTGGCGAAGATGGAGCCGGTTGCGCAACGGCGGGTGGCAATTGCTTTGCAACAGGTTGAGGGGGATTTGAGGCGGGCTGTTGATTTGGTCAATGGGATTAATACACCTCCGCAAATTAATGAACAAGAGCGGGTTTTTGCTCAGTTATTGGGTGTTTGGCAGAGAGCAGATGCGCAGACAAAGGCGCGGTTTTATGATTATTTGAACAAGCAATCGGGGGAGGTGCTGTCATGAAGAGGCATGGTTGCGGGCAGCTTGATTTTTTCCAAAAGCCGGTTTTTCCTTGTCGTGAACCCGTTGCGCAGATTGATTTAGGGCGGTTTCGCTCGCGCATTAAGCGAGCGATGGCGCGGGCTTTGAGAGAATGCCGGCATGAGCGCAGTGTGATTGCGGAGCGTATGGCGCATTATTTAGGGATTGGGTGTTTAAGTAAGGCGAGTTTGGATGCTTATGTTGCGGAAAGTAAGCAGGTGGATATTTCCCTGCCGCGGTTTAAGGCATTTGTGCGGGCGACAGAGGCATTTTGGCTTTGGGATGAGGTGGTGAGTGAAGATGGATTGTTGCTGTTGCAAGGGGATGAGGCGCGGTTAGCAGAAATTGCGCGGCTTCAGCAGGAACAGCGGGAGATTGCAGCGCAATTGAAAGCCATGCGCGCAACGCCGGTTCGCATTAAAAGGGGGCAGCCATGAAGGAATGGTTTACTATTGCCGAATTGGCTGAGGCAGCTTTGCCAGGGTTGCCGAAAACATATAAAAGTCTTGAAAACCACGGACGGGCATATTGGAGAAAAAACTCTGAACTTTCGAGGAAAGTGGGAGGCAAAACCAAGCCGGTTTGGAAGTATCACATTTCCTTATTGCCGGAGGGGGCGCGGGCGGCGTTGTTGGTGCGGTTTGGAGTGGGTGTTGATGTGAAACAAACGCAAGGGGAGCAAAAGACAAGCATTTGGGTGCGTTATGAGGGGCTTTCCAAGGCGCATAAAAGGCGCTGTGAAGAGCGTTTGAAGGCACTTTGC
>NZ_JBHINK010000041.1:0-3739 GCF_042194905.1 Bartonella sp. CL63NXGY | reverse complement strand
ATATCGGATTTAAGATAGATAAGCAGTTCCCCTGTAGGTTTGATTTCTACGAGTTCACAACCTTGTTTTTTAGCTTCTCTTAAAGCGCGTGCAATGGCTGGTTGCGTTATAGCAGCTGGACGAGGCGCCATATCTTTTCTCCTTACATTGAGATGCAATTCACGTGTGGCGTGAATCACGCATTACTTGAAAGTGTTAAGAAGGGTGGGGGTGCTCGTAGATATGCGGGGAACAAAACACCCCCATAAGGTTAAGCAGCTTTTGTTGAGAGTTGTTTTATCTCTCGTTCTATCTCTGCTAAAAAGGTTTCAACAGCTTGATTGATCTGTTTAATTTGTTGATCATCACGGAGAATACGCTTGACTTTCATGCGTAAGTGAAAGAATTCCCCCGTAAAACGTGGGTCATAGCTTACGAAATCACACCATTTTCGTTCTGTACAAGCCATTTGGAATTGCATTTGTGCGTGATATTCTGGTTTGATTTCGTCACCTATACAAAAGCGCATATGTGTTACTGATCTCGGGCATTTGACTTCGATTAAACCGTCTTCTCCAATGAGACCATCGGGGCTAGCCCCCGCCATTTCTATTGTGGGGTGTTGGATAAAGCCGCATTTTGTTATATCGGCATCATAAATGAAGCCATATTCTCTCAAGGCATCATCTTCATGCTCAATACCCCATCTCATATCTTCAGTTTCATAATAGGGGCTTGTTTCTCTTGTTAAACGTTCTGTTATGAGTTTGATTTTGTAGTCTTCATATTTGCTCGTAGGCAATCCTTTTGTAGTTTTACTGAGTACGCTGTAAATGTTTGATGCGGTGACTTTACCCAAGCGCGCTTGAAACCATTCTGCTGTTCTTTGTTCCATATCACACCGCCGTTCTTTGTTCTTGTGGTACATATTCTATATCTTGGACGTGAATATATTCGGCATCTTGTATAGGAACGTATGTTTTCTCTTGTGGTGGGAGAGATTGTAGAGCGCTTTCTCTTTGAATTCTTGGCTTGCTTTCTAATATTTTCAAAACGTCGTCTGCTGTTTCACAAGACATATCTGTTAGCTTTTCTACTTTTGCATAAGAGAGAAGCTTATTTTTATCCGATTCTGTTTGTTCGATTAATTCTTCGATTTGCTTTATCTGTTTAGAGGAAACTTTTTGATTATTTGTATCGTCTTCTTTGGCTTGCATTTGACCATCTGTATCGTCTTCTTTACTTGCTAAATTAAGAAGCATGCCTAATAGGTATCTTCGTGCGTAGGTAAGTGTGGAACCAAGTGATTGTATGCTATTTTTAGAGCCTGTACTGTCAATTGGAAATGTTCCTTCTGTTGATATTTCATTGCCTGAAGGATGAGACAGAGTTATTTCTATGGTAACATTTTTTTCTGTTTGATTTTTAATACGATAAAACAAAGCAAATTTGTATGTTGCAAGTCCGTCTTTTACAGCATCAATGTACTGATCAAGTGTAGCGTATTTGCTGTTTGTATGTTTATTAATGGCGTTTTGTTCGATATTTTTATATGCCATTTGCACAGCCGAAAGATCACGGACAAAATTTTGGCGCTCTTGTCGTTTTATCTCTTGTTCTCTTAAATCAAGAAGACGCTCTAAGCGATCCATATCGACGTCACTGTCTAAGGCTTTATTTAAAATACGTTCCATGACAGTTTGTTCGACGGCTAAATGATGTGTTTCTTCAATTTCTATTAGGTTAGTGTTTTGTTCACTCATCTTGATTTCCTACATTGCGCGCAATTCCCCCGTGGCGTGAATCACGCTTGTGTTAAAAGGCTGGTTGGTTGTTAAATTTTTATGTCTTGAGGAATTCTCGTGTTTCCGCGAATATTAGCTAATCCACGAATTTCGGCATTTCTAAAGATCTTGACTGCGTCATAAATGCGAGCACTATCATAAACTTTTGCATCTCCAAAAATCTCAACATTTCCATAATTAATATCATCCTCATACGTGAAATTGGAGCATGATATAATGACATCACCATAAACTTTAGCATTGTTATAAATGAGAGCAGGACCACAAATTATTGCGTTCCCATATACACGAGCATTGTCGTAAATGTGGGCACTATTCTTTATTCGTGCATTCTCAAAAACTGCTGCGTCACCATAAATGAGTGCGCTATTGTAAACTTCTGCATCACCGTAAACATGAGATTTGTCGCGAACAACAGCATCACCAAAAACATGTGCACTACCAGAAACTTCGGCATTACCAAAAACAACAGCACGACTGTAAACTTGTGCATCAGAATAAACTGAAGCATTTCCACTAATACAGGCGCCATCAAATATCTTGGCATTATGAAAAATGGTAGCGCTTTCAAGCACCTTGGCATCATCATAGACCCAGCAATTGCCATCATGACCTAAGTTATATTCCTTTTCAATAAAGCCACCAAGATCTCCTTTTTTGACATCATCAAAATCCCTTAAAGCACGAATGCGGTGAAGTGTTCTGCCATCAAACTCAATTGTTTCATCAGTAAGTTCGTATTTCTTTTTTATCATAATAACTTTCTCTTAATGCATGCTTTGTCTTTTAAGCTCTTGAGACAGCACACCAATTCCTTTTGCTGTGATTTTTGCTGCGGGTATAACTTTTTCTGTCCCCTCTGTTGTTTGAATAGTGTATGTAGAACAATCCATTAGTCCTTTTTGGATTTTATCCTGATAAGGCAATAAGTGAGCCCCGAAAGTGCGTCGATACACCCATCCTTTTTTCTGTAGGAAGAGAATGAATTGTTTTGGTTGCATTTCGAGCACTTTAGCGGCTTCAGTAAGACCGAAGAGCCCATCAGAGCGTTGTAAGCTTTCAAGAGCCATGGCTTTTGGTTTTAAATCTTCAATGATAGTATCTTTTTGACTTATTTGACCTTGTAGGTAATTCAAAAAGCCAATCATCGCTTGTGGACTTGAGTAATCGATTTGTGGTGTAACAACTTGCTTTGCACGCCGCTCGCATTCAATAAAATATTGACGGGCTTGTTTACCTTTCTTATTGTTTTCAAGCATAGAAAGCTCTTTGGCTACGCTTAGAGTTAGATGATAGTCTTTACGATTGTGACCACCCCTTCCTTTGCTTCCCAAAATAGGGAAGCAAACAAAGTCTTGATTTTCTACCAAATTATATTTGTTGATACGTTCAGTAATCCAGTCCGCAAATTTTTTACCTACTTCTAAAAAACTATGCAAATCACGTGCGTTGACTGTTTGAACGCTTTCTTCGTTAATGGTGTTATTTGTAATAGTGATAGGATTATCCATTTTTATAATCTCTTTGAATTACCAATATTGATAAGAGAAGGTGGCGTCTTTTAAAAACGCCTTTAGCTTTTAAAGCACATCACAAGGACGCAAACGGTGTTGTTGTTCGTAAGAACCATACATTGCATCATCATATTCGCGCTGTTTTATATCATCTAAAAAAAAACCGTATGCTGTGCTGTGTAGAATAAAATCGTGAGGAATGTTTCCGTTGAAACACTGCTCTTCACATTCTTTAAGATAGAATTCGGCAATATCTTCAGAGATATCTTCGCAACGATTAGTCGTTGGTTCAATACGCAAAATTTGGACAGCATTATCGGCTTGGTCGATAAATTTGATCATGTCACTTTCTTCTAAGAAAGGACCAGATTTAGCGAGATTTTGCTCTTCATTTTCGCACATCACTAAGAGAATTTCATCAGAATTTATAAACACTGGTTT
>NZ_JBHINK010000040.1:0-3740 GCF_042194905.1 Bartonella sp. CL63NXGY | reverse complement strand
ATGACAGAAAAGACTGTCACACAAGCATTTTCTCATAAACCAACTGTTTCGGGGGTAATACAATCTAGTGGCAACCTCATCATTAACGCTGATACCATTGACAACCATTATAGCTCTATGAGAGCAGGGGGAAATGCCGATATCCACGCTGGTGTGCTCACCAATTTGGGGGCAACAGCTTATAAAAAAACTTATCTGGGTTGTAATGCCAATACGCAGGATGGTTATTGTTATGGCTATAAAGCTGATGGAAGCCGCGATGTTTCTTTAGATATAGCCAATGGCAAGGATCGCCATACTGGTTCAGAAGCTTTGGAGAGTGTTCCTGGTCTTGTCCAAGCGGGTGGCACTTTAAATATGGTGGTCGATCAACTCAATAACACGGCAGCGGAAGGTTCGATTACAGGGGATGCGCATTTTGAAGCCAAAGCGGCTGGAGGCAATCCACTGGAGTCCTTAAGTGGTTTAACCGGGGCTGGTGCTCTCTTTACACCAAAAGTGGATCTCAATAATGCGGGGGAACTTTCTGAGGGGCTTCCTTTACCAAAACCCCAATCGGGGGGTGTTGGGGGCACGCTGCCCAATCAAAATTTCATTTATGAAACTAGAGCAGAATTCCTTGATGTTGGCAAGTTTTATGGCTCAGCCTATTATTTGAACAGAATTGGCTACAATCCTGACAGAGAGATTTTTTTCTTAGGCGATGCATATTTTGAAAAGCAGCTGATTGAGAAACAAATGCGTGATCTGGTTGGTCAAGGTTTGGGCAAAGGTTCCTTTATTCCTGGAAGTGATGCCATTGAACAAGTCAAAACCTTGCTAGATGGTGGGGCAGACTATGCAAAAGCACACAATCTCCCCTTTGGTGAGGCTTTGAGTGAAGAACAATTGGCGTCCCTAGAAGCCCCGATGGTGATTTATGTGCGCCAACAGGTCAAGGGCATGGATGTTTACGCACCGGTGCTTTACATCCCTGAAAAAGACAGAGCCTCCTTTGTTTCTGCTGGGGCTTTGATCATGGGCGATGATGTCAATATCACCAGCCAAAATACGAGCAATTCCACAATAACTAATTCAGGGCGGATTGCAGCAAACCACCAATTGCATGTGCATGGAGGGGATATTTTTAGTAAAGGGGGGCATTTTGCGGCGGGTGGGGATGCTGTTCTCCTTGCGGAGAAGAATATTCGTTTAGATGCAGGGCGCACAACGGTTGACGGCGTGGAGACCGTTTTAAACACCGAGGCGCTTTCTGCTGGGGGTAATGCGAGCGTGATTGCCAAACAAGATATTACCGCCTCAGGGGTGGGGATCACTACCGGAGGTGATCTTGCCATGGCTACAGAAGAAGGCAACTTGACGATTGGTTCAGCAGAAACCCATTACCATGATGAACACGGTGATGCTACCATGCATCATAAATCAGAAGTCAACTCTGGAGGCTCAACGACACTTCTCTCTGGAAAAGATTTGAATATTCTAGGCTCTGATGTTCAAGCAACGGATAAACTTCTCTTGCAAGCTGAGAGGAATGTTTCGATTGATGCCACACGCAACAGTGCCAATAGCCATCGCGGGGATCAAACATCTCATGTTGCCTTGCACAATGGCTCTCATTTAAGTTCTGGAAAAGAGACCACTGTCATCTCAGGTCAAGATATCCATATTGCTGCTTCCGATATAGATGCCAAGGGCAATGTTGGTCTTGGTGCCCAAGGGGAGATAACAATAGGGGTGAGAAACGATGAGATGGAGTATCATCTTCGCACCAAAAACACGAAAGTGGATATGCAAGCCTCTCATGCCGTTGGATCTTCGATAAAATCGGGAGGTGACACCACTGTCATTGCAGGGCAGGATGGCAAACCACATGATCTTAGCATCACAGGCAGTTCCATTGCGGCTGATGGCAAGGTAGGGCTGAAAGCCAGCAACGATGTCCTGATCAATAATGCAGAGGATAGCTTACATTATGAGATGTCGTACCATAAAGACGGTGGGGTGTTTAGTAGCAGTAAATCTGAGCATAACAAGATGGATGTGAGCCAAGTTGTGGGGTCAAGCATAACAGGGGGTGAAGGCATTGCCATTGATTCCGGAAACAACACGGAAGTTGTAGCCTCGACGCTCGTAGCCGGTAAGGCAGAGGAAACGTCAGGAGAGAAAGCACCAGGAGAACAGAAACAAGCGGATATTACCATTCACTCTGGGGGAAAGATTGTCATCAAAGGCGCCCAAGAACACTTGGATCAGCAAGCACAATCGTCATCAAGTGGCTTTTTGCATGAGAAATCTTCCGATACATCTCAATCGCATACCACAACGGTTTCCTCTATCCTTGGGGCGACGGGCAACATCGTGTTAGACGCACAAGGAGAAGCCAAGATTTCTGCTTCTCATCTTCTTTCCGGTCAAGATATCAATGTGAGCGGAGAAAGTGTGACGATTGATGGCATGACAGATCACCATAAAAGCCATTCAGAGGAGCATGAAACAGGTTTTGGTGTGGGATCAGGAAAGGGCTTTGTGTCGATATACGGGAGTGAGGGAAAGACAGAAAATGAAGAGAGTTTTGAACATCAAGGCTCTTCTCTCAATGCGGATGGCACGATCAACATCACTGCCAAGAAAAAAGATGTGAAAATTGTTGGCTCTGATCTTGCAGGTGAGAATATTAATCTTTCGGCAGCGCATGATGTGAATGTGCTTGTTGGTCATAATAGCCATTCCTCAAGCTCAAAGGAAGAACGTACAGGCTTTGGCATTCAGTTTGAAAAGAGCAACAGCGGTGCTTCTGTAGGTGTTGGAATTGCAAGCGCCAAAGATACGGGCGATCAATGGGAAAATACTTCCACACAATCACACATCACGGCACGCCAAGATGTGCAGATTACTGCTGACAATGATGTGAATATGCAAGCAGCCATTGTTTCGGCGGATCGTGATGTCAACATTGATGCCGGCAATAATATCACCCTATCAGAAAGCTATGATACCTCTAACGCAAAAGAAAAGCATGAAAAGTCTTTTGCTGGTGTGACAGGCTCTGTCAATGTGGGCATTCTTGGTACAGTAAAAGATGTAAAGGATGCAGTCAAACGTTTTGGTCATGGGGATACAAAACACAAAATCGGCAATGGTCTTATTGCTAGTCTAAAAGGCTATGATCTCTATAGCAAAGGCAAAGGTCTTTATAATGAGATGAAGGGTGGAAACCTTAAACAGTCTATTCGTGATATTGCTGATGTTTCTGCTAGCGTAACCGTGGGCTTTAAGACAGAGAAGGCAGAAGCCTCTGTTCAGACTTCTACCGCGGTAACAGGTACAATAGAAGCAGGACGCGCTGTTAATATGCAAGCCCACAAAGGCAGCATCCATGGTGTTGGAGCCGATATTATTGCCGGCACAAACCCGATGCAAAGCAATGATAAACAGAGTGGAAATATCACCATGGGAGCAGGTGAAGATATCACTTTTGAAAGTGCGCAAAATACGCAAAGCACACAAAACCACACGCAAAGCGCTTCAATGAATGTTGGGTATAGTTATGGTACCGGTGGTACAGGGTGGATGGGGAATGCTTCTTTTGGTAAAGGCAAGGGTTCCAGTGAGGAGGTTCACCAGAAGAACAGCCATATTATTGGCATCGGCACAGTTCACACAACGAGTGGGGCAAACACCACATTGGCAGGCGCCGTGGTTTCTGGAGAGCGTGTAGAAATGGAAGTAGGGGGTGATTT
>NZ_JBHINK010000039.1:0-3851 GCF_042194905.1 Bartonella sp. CL63NXGY | reverse complement strand
AATTCACCGCATCGGTGCTTTCAGTACCCGTTGCCACTCCAGTTATCTTTTTACCTCCAGCATCAATACCTCCGGTGGTTATTTTCGGACCATTGGCAATCACTAAGCCCGTTGCGTCTAAGGTACTGCTTCCTGCAGTTACTTTATTGACTGCGATTTCCTTAGCTAGATCAAATTTTATATTATTGTCATCTTTGCCTTTTGTAATCGTAAGATTTGTACTTCCAGCGGAAAAATCTACCGCGCTGTCCATGATAACGCTCTTACCATCCTTACCCCCAACAGATAGTTTCCAACCGCCATTTCTCACGACACTTTCTAAGTCTTTTAACTGTACAACATTTACTGCATCAGTAGGGTCACTACCAGCTGCTACACCTATAATCTGCCGCGTCACGCCCGTACTTTTGCTACCAACACTAACGGCACCCTGCGTACTTTTCCATTGCGCTTCAGTGCTTTTTGTCGCCCCCTGCAGCGAAGAAGCATATCCTGGAAGACCTAGAGCCCTATCAGCGATAACATTACTTCCTATAGCAACACCACCTTGTACAGAAACTATAGAACTGGCACCTATTGCGATACTGCTTGGAGCAAAAGCGTAAGACATGGAACCTATAGCAATACTAGATTCACCTATTCCACTTGCCTGATTACCCATAGCAATACTATACAGCGCCTCCTTTGTTACAGATGCATTGTAACCAAGAACAATCCCCTTTTCTGCATAATTCTTCGCGCCATAACCAAGAGCCATTGCATAATCACCAGTTGCAAGTACTCTATTTTTTTCATCAATATCCTGTTCTTTAGATCCAGGATCAGCTCCAACACCACCGATTGCAATGCTATAAACACCTTCCGTTTTTGCCCCCCGCCCTAAAACGACAGTACCATACACGCCCTTAGGTGACTCTGCCATATAACCAATAACAGTACTCCAACCATCACCAGCTTTTGCTCTGTACCCGATAGCAACAGAACCGTATGTACCTCTCCCACCAACACTACCAACCACATCGTCACCAATAAAAACACCCCACTTGCTGTTTGTATAATTAATCCCACTACCCAAAATAATATTGTTATTTTGAGAACGTTGCATTCCTGCAGTTCCGCCCCGCAAAAGGTCAGAAACATTAACAGGGATTGCATTCTCATTATTCCCTGCAAACTGTTGGGCTGTAGAGCTATCACGAACAAGCGACCGTGGACTAATGAGAGACTTTTTATATTGCTCGTCTGTATCTAGGGTTCTGACCAATAAATTTTTGCTATCGTCCGCAAGAACATTTACGATAGAACTCTTATCGCTCTTACCAGAAAGGGTTTTGGTTAAAAAATTTGCGTAATCTTCAGAAGCATTCAAACCAGCAACAGAGAGAAGGCTTTGTGGATAAGATACACCAGCACTTTTTACACCTTCAAGAAACGTGTTTCTAAAATCAGGATTTGCTGAAAAAACAGGCGTAACATTCGATAAGAATGTAGCCGCTATAGCCAACGAAAGAACTTTAACAAAAGAAAAACGAGAACGTTTTAATTCACTCGCAGCTTGTGGGGCATATAATTTTTTCATAACAAACTCTCCAATGAAAAAACTTAGAAACACCTCCAAAACATAAAAAAGACACATTTTAGCATTATTGATGTCTTTGGAATTCAGAGTAGACGATCATTGCTTAGAGTGTGAACATTTTGAGTCTTTAGTCTTGTTCTGTTTGTGCTCTCTGTATTGAGACCTAAATGCTTGTCTTTTTGATTATGTTTTGTGGACATAAAGATGACACATTTAGAGTCTAAGTTTTTTAGTGTGCTTTTTTTCTAACTAAAAAGGGGTCTTTATATTTAATATTACTTTTTACTTGGTAGTGGTTACTATAAAATCCTTTGTACTAGGTTTTAGTATGTATTTTCCTAATTATAGACTTTATTTTTATTAGAAAGCATGGTTTTGTTAATAATAAGTAAAGTAAAAAGAAATTGTAATATGTCCGGAATATAGTTTTCCTTGGATAACTGGCTTTTTAGTTGGATTTTTTCTTTTTAATATATCATATAATGATATATGCGCGGTCCCGTGATGTACCTTTTATATTTACGCACTACTTTTCCCCCTTTGAATTATTTTATCAAAATGAGTCTTACTAATATACACTCCCATATTGCTATAGGCTGTTCATGAAAATAGCAACATAAAAATATAACTTTTTAGCAATATGGATTCTACTGTGATCTTTTTTCAACAAAATATAGAAAAATCTTCTATAAAACCTCACAGTTTATAGCCTCATCAAATATTATGCTTATCTCTAGATAAATACTGTGCGTCTGTAAAAAAATATTCCCCCTTATTTCAATAAATAAGGGGGAATGTTTTGTTCTGTTTTCGTTATTCGTATTATTTTATTTTCAGAGTAATTGCACCACCTATGCCCCAATGACCACCAGCACTCGTGGCAGAGAGATTAGAGCGGATTTTTCCGTTTTCAGATGTATAACCAGCACCAAGAGCAAATGCGGATTGTCCACGCCATGTGCCGCTACCAAATGAGACACTCAAAGATCCTGGCTCGTCGAAGTAACGTAGGTTGGATACTGCTAGACCAACGGCGGCTGCTTGCCTTGCCTCTTTGCGCACGCTCTTAATATCATAACTTAAAATATTAAACTTCATATCTGTATATCGGTCAGACCGATCAACAGCATCATCAATGGCATTAATAACAATATTATCCACCCGACTATCCGTATATTTTTTTGCATCATCGAGAACAATTTTCATCTGTTGCTGAGTGTAATCATGCAGTTGACCACCATTCACAGCTTCTTTCGAGTCCTTCTCAATACGGCCATCCGCAACATTATCAATTAAAACAGGTTCACTGGAATCTCCACCCTCTAAAGTGATCCTATTAGTTTTGTTTCCTTCTCCATCTTTATCATAGTTAACCGCACCATCTGCGACTGAAATTTCAATATCTTGTATATGTTGATGGATATTATCTACTCTGTTTTCAATTGTGTCTACCCTGTTTTCAACTTCTGTGACCTTCTTGTTCGTCTCCCATAGCTGTCCTCCATTTACAACTTCTTTTGAGCCTTTTTCAACTTTACCATCAGATACATTATCAATCTTGCTCGCTTTACCTTTATGACTAGCGTCATACATTCCTTTCTGTTCATTCCAATTTAAACCATTGGACGAGACATTGTTTTCAACATTTTGAATGCGGTCGTTTATCTTAGACATACTCTCACTTACGCCGTCAAAAGCACTGGCAACGTTATGATAATTCTTCTTTTCACCAGAGCTCCCGTCAGCCTTGAATTGTACTATCTTAAAAGTAGGAGCAGTCCATTCTCCATTATTATAGCCAGCGCCACCACCAAAATACGCAGCCAATTGGTTGCTCATAAGATAAAGTTGCGAACCATTTATAGCATCGGTTGAATTTTCAGTAATATCTCCATTGGCAAGAAACTTAATTTTGCTATTGGTTCTTCCCTCTCCATGCTGTGCTACAAATGCCTGCTCATCACCGTTCCACAACAAGGCGTCCCCTTTAACTTCTTGAGTAATATTCGTGATTTTTTCATTGACATCGTTTACCACATTCGTCAGATGCGTATTCACACTCTTCACATTTGCATCAAGACCTGTCAAAGCTGAGCCAACGTCATGATAATTGGCTTTTGCCACCTGACCATCTTCAACAATAACAGATAAACTATATTTTGGTCCTTTAAAGGCACCATTTTCGAATGAAGCATCACCACCAAAATAATTTGCTATATCTCCAGATATTTTATTAATTTGGTTCCCATTGATTGCATCATGCGATCCTTGC
>NZ_JBHINK010000038.1:0-3871 GCF_042194905.1 Bartonella sp. CL63NXGY | reverse complement strand
GGTACAGAAGTCAATATTGCCAACAGTAAGAAAGAAGAAAGGATTCTTTCTGGTGTTAAGGCAGGAGTGCTTTCAGCAGAATCGACAGAAGTTGTAAATGGCTCTCAGTTATTTGCGACTAATAAAAATGTTACGACAGTGACTACCAGTCTAGACAGTGTTTCTAAAAATACATCGAGCTATTTAGGTGGTGGTGCTGATGTGCTTGTAGGTAATCTTCCGACGTATGTTGTTGGTGGTCAGTCATATCATGATGTTGGTTCAGCCTTTAGCGGTGTTGATACATCGCTGACAGATCTTCATAATGAGCTTTCTAAGAACAGCAATGAACTTACGCAGACCATTGAGCAGAATGCTTTGTTGTGGAACGATGACGCGCATGCCTTTGTGGCGCGTCATGTAAAGAACAAAGAGAAAGATGGTCAAGTTATAGCGGAACAAGAAAACAGCAAATTGAAGTTTCTATTAGATGGAGAAATTTCTAAAGGTTCGACAGAAGCGATCACGGGCAATCAGCTTTATTCAATGAATCAGACATTTGCGACGTATTTTGGTGGAGGGGCAGGTTATGATAAAGATGGACAATGGAAAGCACCAAGTTTTGTGATCAAGAAAGTTGATGCGGAAGGTAAAGAAAGTGAGGAAAGCTACAATAGTGTAGCGGAAGCATTTGCTGGTGTTGCGAGTTCTATCACGAATGTTCATAATGATGTGACGAATGTAGTGAGTGATAGCCTTGCCAAGCAGGATGATGATACGAAGGTTATTACTATTGGGAAAGAAGTAGAAGGTACAGAACTCAATATTGCAAATAAGGACAAAGTAGATCGGACGCTTTCCGGTGTGAAGGAAGCGGTGAGAGGTAATGAAGCCGTTAATAAAGATCAGCTTGATAAAAGTTTAGAGAAGCTTTCTACCAGTCTTCAGTCTGATGATTCAGCTGTTGTTCATTACGATAAAAAAGATGGTGATAATGGCGGCATTGATTACACGAGTGTGACTTTGGGTAAAGGTAAGGGTTCTGCATCTGTTGGTTTGCATAATGTTGCCGAAGGTCAGATTAGTGAGAATTCGCATGATGCGGTTAATGGCGGTCAGATTTCTAAGGTTTCTCAGGATATTGCGGAATACTTAGGTGGAGGTACAAGCTTTAAAGATGGTACTTTTACGGGTCCAACCTATAAATTATCCAGTGTTGATGCAAAAGGCGAGGAAGTAGAAAAATCCTATAGTGATGTTGGTTTAGCCATTGAAAGCATTGATACGAATTTCAAGAATGTAAATAGCAACCTAACGAATAAGTTTAATGAACTTACTGAAAACATCACGAATATTACTCAGGAAGTTCAAGGCGATGCGCTGTTGTGGGATAAGGACGCAGAGGCATTTGTAGCGACGCATGGAGAGAAGGAAAGCAAGAGTAAGATTACATCACTTGCAGCTGGCTCTATAGTATCAGGCTCGAGTGATGCGATTACGGGTGGACAGATTTATGATCTGCAAAAACAGTTTGCTGGCTATTTTGGTGGAGGTGCTGGTTATAATGAGAAAGGCGAATGGCAAGATCCGGATTTCCAAATTCAGACTTTCAGCAATGATGGTACGAAAGGTGATAAGAAGAGCAGTAATAATGTTGCAGGTGCGTTTAATGACATTAATGACAGCATGAGCACTATCAACGCTCGTATTAAGGAAGTTTCAGAAGGAGTTGCACAAGATTCTTTATCATGGAGCAAGGCTGATGGTGCTTTTGTCGCCTTGCATGGAGAAAAAGATGGTGCAAAGACAAACAGCAAGATTAAGTTCCTTGCGGCAGGAGATATTACGAAAGAATCGACAGATGCAGTAAATGGCTCCCAACTTTATTCCTTAGGAAAAGATCTTGCATCGTACTTAAACGGTGATGCTAAGTATGAGAAAGATCAATGGTTGTTGCCTAGATTTAAAGTTATACACCTTAAAGAAGATGGCACATCAGAAGAAGCTGAGTACGATAGTGTTTCAGAAGCTCTTTCAGGTGTTGGTAATTCTTTCACGAATGTGGTTAAAGACTTTAATGACAAAGTCACGAATATTACTCAGGAAGTTCAAGGCGATGCGCTGTTGTGGAATAAGGACGCAGAGGCGTTTGTAGCGACGCATGGAGGAAAAGACGGTGAGAAGACCAACAGCAAGATAACGTCGCTTGCAAATGGTGACATTACTGCTAGCTCAAGCGATGCTGTAGCAGGAAATCAGCTATATGCTCTAGGTAACAGTGTTGCGCAGTCTTTAGGTGGTGATGCTAGTTATGCAGGTGGCGCTTGGACAGCTCCAAGTTTCAAAGTTAAGACCGTTAATGAGGATGGTACTAAAGTTGAAGAGAAGAAGTATGATAATGTATCGGAAGCATTTGCTGGTGTAGGAACATCTTTTGAGAATCTTCAAAAAGAGTTCACCCAAAACAACACGGAGGTTACTGAAAATATTAAGCAGAATGCGTTGTTGTGGAGTGATGAAGATAATGCGTTTGTAGCGACACATGGAGAGGGTGCTGGGAAAGGCAACAGTAAAATTAAGTTTCTTTCCAATGGAGAGGTTTCTGCAAGCTCAAGTGATGCGATCAATGGTTCTCAGCTTTTTGATACGAATAAGACTGTTGCATCTTATTTAGGTGGTGGCGCTGAATATAAGGAAGGTCAATGGAGTGCTCCAAGCTTTAAGGTTAAGATTGTCAAAGAAGATGGCAGTGCTGTTGAAGAGCAGAGCTATGATGATGTTGCCAAAGCATTTGCTGGTGTAGGGAATTCATTCACAAATATTCACAAAGAGCTTAAGAATGAGATTAACCAAGTTGTAGGAGATAGTCTTGTTAAGCAAGATGAAAAGACACATGTTATTAGTGTAGGGGGTGAAAAGAGTGGTACAGAAGTTAAGCTTTCGAATATTGATGGTGCTGCACGGATCCTTTCTGGTGTGAAATCAGGAACGCTTTCGGAAGCATCGAGTGATGCAGTGAATGGTTCACAGCTTTTTGCGACCAATCAAAATGTAAGCAGTGTGTCAAACAATCTTGAAACAACAGCTACGAATATAGCTAAATCTTTAGGTGGTGGCGCTGAATATAAGGAAGGTCAATGGAGTGCTCCAAGTTTCAAAGTTAAGACCGTTAATGAGGATGGTAGTGCTGTTGAAGAGCAGAGCTATGATGATGTTGCTAAAGCGTTTGCAGGTGTAGGGAATTCATTCACGAATATTCATAAAGAGCTTCAGAATGAGATTAATAGAGTTGTAGGAGATAGTCTTGTTAAGCAGGATGATGCTACGAAGGTAATCAAGATAGGTGGTGAAAAAGAGGGTAGTGCAATCACAATTTCAAATATGAATGGTGATGCACGTAGTCTCTCTGGCGTGAAAGCTGGCACACTTTCTGAAGGCTCGACAGAAGCAGTGAATGGTTCTCAGCTTTATTCCTTGAATCAGACGCTAGCGACTTATTTTGGTGGTGGCGCTCACTATGAAGATGGTCAATGGGTAGCACCTACTTTCAAAGTTACGACATTTAATGATGATGGTAGTCCAGAAGAGCATAGCTATCCCAATATTGCTGAAGCGTTTGCCGGTGTAAGCAATTCATTTACAAAGCTTCATAATGAGATTTCAGACAATATTGAGCAGAATGCGTTGTTGTGGAGTGATGAAGACAGTGCGTTTGTAGCGCTTCATGGGAAGGGAGATAAAAGAAGTAAGAGCAAACTGAAGTCAGTTTTAGATGGCGATATCTCTGAAGGTTCGACAGAGGCGATTACGGGCAATCAGCTTTATTCCTTGCATCAGACGCTAGCGATGTATTTAGGAGGAGGAGCTAGCTATGAAGGTGGCGAATGGAGGG